>JASLCM010000186.1 GCA_030151845.1 Bacteroides sp. | reverse complement strand
TGTAGCAACCTCTTATGTAAAAGCTAACTTAGAAGATTAATCTTTTACGCACCTAACAGAAAATCCTCGTTTTTCTGATACTCCAAATTTTGGGAAGTAGATATAGTAGCTTAAGTTATTAATGGAGATATAGCCAGCTCCTTGTTCTTTGCTGTCTGTAGTCCAGTAGCTTACAGAGGAATCTGAGGCCCCAAAGCTTCCTGTGTGATAACATTGTCCAACAGGTACAATGTTTAATTTAAAGGTGTTCAGCGGACCTTTAGCCATATCTGGCCAAGTGTCTAGATTCCCTGGAGCCGACCATAGATCACCTCCTGCAATGGCCGACCAAACATTTTTGCAATCTAGCTTGGAGGTTTTTCCTCCAAAATCATCAATAAAAATATCGCCCTCTACATCTGGTAATTGAGACTGGATGAAGCCATCAAGCTCTTTCCACTCTGCAATACTTGGAACATGCCATCCTTTAGGGCAGATACCTTGGATTCCGCTAGGGTTAGCCTCTGCGTCTCCACCGGTAGCATTTTCTTCGTTCATAGCAGCATACCAATTATACAAGACCCCTAGTTTTTTATACTCTCTGGTCTCTTTTGCTTTTGCTACATCTGTACCATCATAATCCAAAACAAAAAACAGAGGTTTTCCTTCGTTATCAACAGTCTCCATGGGTCTGTTTACCTGCGGTAAATAGGCTAGGTTTTCGGCCATCCAAACTTGGTTCCCAACTTTAACAGAGTTGTAAATCTTACCATCTCTTTTGTCTACGAATTGTCCCTCTTCTAGTTCGGGTTCAGGATCAGACTCTTTAACTAAGATAACATTAACTTCAGCACTCTTACTAATGTTTTGTGCGGTTACAGTTAGTTTTATTTTAAGGTTTCCTGGTTCTTGAGCTTCTTCAAATACATAATTGTAATTAAAAGGAGTGGTAGTGACATCGGCAATCTCTTTATCTCCAACAGAGAGTTTAACTGATTCTATTTTGCCTACGTTTATAGTGGCACTTCCTTTTATCTCAAGGCTTTTTTCTTTGGCTAGATCAATTGTTGCACCTTCAGCAGGAGCTTCAATTTTACAGGCTAGTTCTAGATCTACATTCGGTTCGTCATCATCACTACTACAGGAGAGTAGTCCAACGGATAAAATGAATAGTAATGCTAATTTTTTCATAATTAAGAGTTTTGTATTTATAAATATGTTATTAATCTTTTATGCATCTAACTGGTAGTCCAACGCCTTTGCTGAACTCAGAATCTGTTGCAAACATTTCTGAAGTTGCCCATAAACGGGTGGGGTGTACAAACTCTGGAAGGTTAGAGGAGGAGTTGCAGCTCCACCATCCTGCACTATAAGAGGTGTCCATCCAGGTGAATTCTCCAGCAACAGCTCGGAATCCTACAGGTATTCCATTAAATAATGAGGCATTGTTACGATCAAGCATAAAACCAACCCATGTAGGTTGTGGGTCATCTTCAATGTCGCCAGGTATTTGCCACAACTCTTTCGAAGCAAGTGCTTTTCCTACGGCTTTAGGGTCGACTTTCCCATCTTTATCTATAGCAGCCATGTCTGCATCTACTACATATTTGGCCAATTGATCCCATTCTGCTTTACTTGGAATATGCCATCCTGTAGGACAGACTCCCTTTATTTTCTTTGATTCCGAAACTTGGATAGGTTCCTCTTTGTTAAGAGCTGCTGGGAAATTGTAGTATACTCCATAAGCATTTAAGTAGGCTTTACCAAGCTCTGTTGTGATATCTTCGTCGAACATGACGTAATATTTAGGTTCTGTTGTTGAAACATCAAAATCTTGTTGAGGAATGTATCGTAGGTTTTCAGCCATCCACACTTGGCTTCCCAGTTGTACGGTTTTATACTTAATGTTATTTCTCTCATCAATCATGCTTCCCGCGATAGGTGGAGTAGGTTTACTCGCTTTTGTTTTGGCTCTAACAACAGTTAGTTTTTCTAGTTTGGCACCTTTATCTCCTGTAACAAAAAGAGTTATTGTTTTATTGCCAGGTTCTTCTCCTTTTGGAAAAATATGTACATAGGTGAAAGGAAGTGATGTAACTTCTTCTATAACCTCTCCCTCGATTTTTAGAATAACCGATGAGATTTCTCCTAAATTAATACTACCCTCTCCGTGAATGGATAAAGGATCATCTAAATAGACAGTGGCGCCTCGAAGAGGATCTGTTATATCACAGGTTATGAGTTGTTCTTTCTCTTGTTCGATAACTTCATCCTTATCGCTATCACAGCCAAAGAGTGTGGCTAAAAGAAAGATAAAAACAGGAAGTTTAAGTTGTTTACACATAAGATTATTCATTTAATAGTTTTTGTTATGATCTATAGGTTATTGGTCGGTTATTTATTTTATAGGTTGCAAATTGATTAATTTTATTAATAAATGCAATAAAAAGAAAGGTTAAGTTGACTAAAAACAACGAATTGATATATTTATTGTATAAATATGCTTTTAAGTTTGTTTGAACGAAAAAGAGGAGAATGGGTGATGACCGAATGTATATTGCTTCTAGGCAAAATTCAAGCTTACTCTTTTAAAGAGAGATAAAAAATGAGAGGTTCTAATAATAGGACCTCTCATTTTATTTTGGTTACAGAGAATCTACTTGCCAGCTGGTATAAAGAAGACTTCTCCTAAATTGGAGTCATCTTTTTTATGAGTGATAACATCTTCGATACTCATTTCATCTTGAACTGCAACATTCCACTTATTTCCTTGGGCATAGACATCTTTAGCCGAATTGTTGTATAGATCGTATAGTTTTCCGCCATTTCCATTGTCTTTAAATTCATTTAGACCAGGATTATACTCTTTTCCTTCAGATAGGTTCCCTAGATTAACGTCTGGTCCTGTTCCTTTCTCTATATTTCCTATGATTGTAACTCCCCAAAGGTGTCCAGAGATGAAGTTTCCTGTAAGTTTTGCCACTTGACCATTCGCCTGACTCGAAATACTTATTCCACTACCTCCAGTCATAGGATTTGGATCGTATCGGTTATTCTTAATGGTGTTTTTTATATACTCAACATACATAGGTCCTGTTGTTGTAATACCATATCTACAGTCTGTAACAGTATTTTTTTCGATAAGAACTTTATTTGCTCCTTTAACTCCTAGAAGATTACTTATCGCGATGCCTCCACAAGTAGTCTCTTCACCAGGCCCTATTACAGTATTATTAATAAGCTTAACTTCTCCGTTATCCCCACCAGGGCCGATGTTGATTTGTGGGCGGTTTCTAGCTGTGTTTGAGTTTTTATAGATATAGTTATTCTCAAATAATATAGGTGATCCAAGTTTAGGATCATTACTTATTGCTGGATATGAATTATTTAAGAAAAAACATTGTTTTATAGTAGTGAGCATAGGACTCGCTATTGTAATTGCAGAATTCTTACTTGAAATATCCTTAAAAGAGCAGTTCTCGAAGTTGGATGATTGCTGAGCAAAAAGTCTGATAGGTACATCAACAAATGAGATATTCTTAAAAGTACCACCTCCTTTAGCACCTGTTAAATAGATGTTCTTAGGAACCGCACTCTCATCATATCTAGTTATTGTAGCTGTATCGGTAGGAGCAAAGTCGGCTTTGCCTTTTATGGTTATAGATACTTTGTCCTTTAATTTGATGAGATCCTTGTTCTGAACTTTTAGAATATCTCCTTCCGATACTTCAAAATCGGTGTTTACCACATAAGAACCCTCTTCTAAGGTAACATTTGATGAAGGAATCTGACTTAAGGCTTCAAAAGTATAGGTTCTACCATCTCCACCTGTTGCATATTTTTCTACAACTTCTATCTCACAGATATCATTAACTTCACCAGCAGAGGCTGTAATAGTAGCTTTACCAATGTTAACTCCTGTAACAACTCCTAACGGATCAACACTTGCAATATCATTGTTAGAAGAGGTCCAAACAATTTGGTCAGTTGTTTCTTCGGGTTCAACTTTTGCTGTTAGTTGAACAGATTTACCTTTTAAAACCTTCTCTTTTTTCTGTAAAAGAACGATGTTTTCAGCAGCAACATCCTCTTTTATTGGAGTAAAAGTGATATAGAAGCTCTCTTGTGTTGAGCCAGCTACGAGAATAGCTATGGCTTGTCGTTTAATGGTTGAGTTCTTTTTTAATAATTTGATGGAAAGTTCGTTGTTGCCCGCATCTCCATTCATAGGTGTTATTTCTACCCACGAAGCATCTAGCTCTAGAATTTTCCAAGGAACAGTGGAATGAAAAGCTAAGGTTTGTAGCTCTTCACTCTTATTTGTGAATTTAATATCTTTACTTTCAGTTAAGAAAGTAACCTTTGCCTCTATTTTTTCGTCTTTACTGCTACATCCACTAAAAAAGAAGAAAATTACAAATAGAGGGAGATAAAGAAAGATTAATAGATTTTTGTTCATGTTTTTTAGGTTAAATAGTTAGTATTAACTCAAAAGTAGTAAAATTTAAATCAATATGATATATTTATTGTTAAATAAGTGATGATTTGATATAGAATTTACATTCTACCTTTCAAAAAGTGTAATTTATTAGAAAAATAGTATTCATATGTATGGAGTTAATCTGTTTTAGTAGAAAATAGTTTGCTCTTTTAGGCTTTATCTTTCATGTATCAAGTTAATGATTGATAAATTTTTTATTCTGTTATTAAAAACTATATTTGTGAGTCGCCTTGTTATTAATAATTTTAATTAAATAAGGGGTATTAACTTTCAGTTTTAAATAGATACGAGAATGAAGAACAAAAGAAGATGGATTGCCCAATTGGCAACACTATTAATCTGTTCATGCATGCTTTGTTTTACCAGCTGTACTCAAAAGCAGCGTGTCCATGTGTATGGAGAACCGCAGCATGAACTTGTTAAACTGCTTAAGCAGCAAAACTCTTTACAGGTTATTCTACATGCCGACTTAACCTCTCTGTTGAGTGATGTGAAAGAGAAAGAGGCAGTTATGCTTTTATCAAAGTCTTATCCTGAGAAGACTTTAGAGCTTCCAAGCTCTATTTACTCTACACTTGCAGCGAAAAATATTCGTGCCTATATAGAGTATCCAAGTGTATTGCCAACGGAAGAGGTTGCACCAATTAAAAAGGTGAAATTAGAGAGAATGGTTGTCTCTTCTCATTTTTTTGAAGAGAAGCTAGATAGCTTAAACATATTAAGTGTGAGTGGTCTGCACTTCTTAGAGATGAAAAGGAAACCCGCAAA
>JASLCM010000170.1 GCA_030151845.1 Bacteroides sp. | reverse complement strand
TAAATCTTCACGATGAGAGTTCGTATGAACAACAACTGTGAGCTGCTGAGCTAAAGATTTTTGTTTTCTCATTTTCATAGCACAGGTAGAGGCAAAGTTTGCCACCGACTCTCGAAGCGATTCATAGTCAGTAACCATCTCTCCAAAACTACGAGAAGTTCGAATCTGCTGTTTCTCGGCAGGATGTCCAGTAACAATACAAGAGACTCCCTGAAGTTCCAACCAGGTTCTCTCTCCTACTACTGTGAGTTTATTACGAACCCAAGAACGAGGTTTCTTCGTAAGATCATAGGCCGTCTCCACTCCATAATAGGTTAAAGTATTTGCCATACACCGACCTATTCCCCAAACAGACCCAATGGGGGTCATTTGCAAAGCTTTCTTTCTCTTCTCTTCGGAATCTATTATACAAACTCGCTGATAACCTGAATATTTCTTTGCAAAGTAATTTGCTAGTTTTGCCAATGTACGAGTTGGCGCAACTCCTAGTGAAACAGGAATTCCACTCCCTCGTGTTGTTGTTCTAACTATTTTTTTCCCAAACTCTTCTAAAGAAGATATACCCGACAGGTCTAAGAAAGCCTCATCTATCGAATATACCTCTATCCTCGGAACCTGTTCCGAAAGAATGGTCATTACTCGTCTAGATAAGTCTCCATAAAGTGTGTAGTTTGAAGAGAAGACCTCTACTTTCTTTTCCCTTAGAAAGTCCTTTACTTGGTAAAAAGGAACTCCCATTTTTATTCCCAATCTTTTCGACTCCTCACTACGTGCTATTACACAGCCATCGTTATTGGAGAGAACAACAATAGGCTTCCCCTCCAAGGAGGGATTAAAAACCCGCTCACAGGAAGCAAAAAAATTATTACAATCAACCAGTCCTATCATCTCTTCAAAAGATACCTTTCTTTGAATTACAACACCTATAAACCCTAACTATTTATTACAGTCTAAAACTATCTCCTACCCACTCGTTGGATACAATAGGTAACAATTCCCCATATTAGAAAGTCGTTATCTGCTGTCACCTTTATAGGCTTGTACTTGCTGTTGGCTGGAACTAACCAAATTACCTCTTTCTCTATCTCAATATATTTAAGAGTGAACTCACCATCTATAAAACATACAGCCATATCTCCATTTTGGGGTTCTAAAGATTTATCAATGATTAATATATCTCCATCATGAACGTGCGCATCTATCATACTGTCTCCCTTAACTCTTCCATAGAAAGTAGAAGCAGGGTGTTTTATTAGCTCTCTATTTAAGTCTATACTACGCTCTAAATAGTCTTGAGCTGGACTAGGAAATCCTGCTTTAATTCCTTCGTCGGCATAAGGTAAAGCTAAAGCTAAATGGTATTCAGATTGATAAATTTCGAGGTTTGTTTTATTCATGCTGCAAAGTTAAGCAATTGAAGTTATTTATACTAAAAAGAGCTTAGCTCTCTAGCACTACAGACCGATGCTAAACTCAGTATCTTTTCACTGCTAAGGCTCAATGGTTCACCCCAACAGCTCCTCTCTTCTTTATGATATCCTCCTTGCTTTTTATAAAAAAATAAGGGGAGATATCCCCCCTTACTCTTAAACCATAAGCTCTATTACAACTCCTGATTTACAGTTTCATTAAAGTATGCAATACATTGCTTGATATCTTCTACAGAGTCTTCCCAATTGTATTCATACTCGATTGAAAAGTACCCCTTAAAGTTTTGCTGTTTAAGCTCTTTAAGAACCTCTTTCAATTTTAAAGCTCCTCTTCCCCAAATTACATCATGCTGATCATCCTGTTCACTACTTATATCCTTAAAGTGAAGAGCAACTATTCTACCATTTAGTTTTTGAATACAAGCTAACTCATCAAGTCCTTCTCTTCTCCAGTGACCTATGTCTGAGCAAGATCCAATGCGATTATCTCTTTCCTTTATCTGCTCTAATAGAAGATCAGGGTTCCAGTAGTCAGAGGGTTGCGGATGATTATGAACTGCGATCTTTACACCAAACTCTTTAACAAGCTGTTCAACGAGATCCCAATCTTCATATTTAGGCTCACAGGAAATAAAATCTAACTCCATGGCTTTAGAAAACTCAAAAAGTTTTCGCCAAGCCATTTCGCCTTCTACTACATTTACACCTGTACCAACAATCTTTATCCCTTTAGCTTCGGCCATTGCCTTCACTGCTGCTTGATCTTCTTTCGATAAATCGGCAGAAAAAACTTTATCTCCGAACTCACCTCCAAGCTTATGGCCTGGGAACACTTCAATAAACTTTACTCCTAACGTTTTTGTCTTATCTAAAGCCTCTTCTAATGTGAATTTATGAAAGGTATAAGACTGAATACAGAGATTCCACCCCAACTGTTCGGCCCTGCTTTTTGAGTTATCTTTACATCCAGCAAGAAGGATGAGCAGTCCAAAAAGAACTATATTTATATCTATTTTCTTCATTTTATTTTGGCATTTCTGGTAAAGTAAACCCGTTATGATAACTATGCTTAACCCATTCTCTCGACATTTCTAAGGCGTTGAAATCTTTATACTGACGATCAAATCTTGGGTCGCCATCGATAACCTCAAAATGGTCTCTCGTAACAATCTTCACCTTATCATTGCTTGATATATTGGTAAATTCCATCTTCTCGCCATCCCACAATAATTCTTTGTGTAACCCATAGGTTCCAGCCAATCGAACAGCGACTATTCCCATAGGAATCATCTCATTTAATGGAGCCGAAAAATTAAAATTAGAGGTTGATTCTACCCGATTCTCTGTCGATTCTTTACACGCTCTAATCCAATCTTGTTCGTGGGCATTGGTATCCCATATGTTTCCATTTCCTCCTTTTACACGTGGAATAGTTGGTTTGGGTTTATTGAAATGCTTCATGTCAGAAGTTGGTAGTAAGGTTGCATTCATACCATAACATCCTGTCATAATTTTACCTTTTGTTCCAACAAACAACAACCCACCATCGGCATCACCTAACATCTCTCCTGGTGCGAGCTCCTCGGGTCTTTGAGGCATTAAGCCACCATCATACCAATGAATCTTCACTTCAGGCAGTTGCTTTCCACTACGTTTTGCTTTGCGAGCAGGAAAGGTCCAGGTGATAATTTCTGCATGGGGAGGTGAGTATAGGTTGCTCAATGTGGAGCTAGCTATTACACTAGTAGGGTATTTCAAGTCGAGTGCCCAAAAAACAGGATCTAGAATATGGCAGGCCATATCTCCCATAGCACCTGTACCAAAGTCATACCATCCTCGCCAGTTCCAGGGAGTGTATGCAGAGTGGTAAGGCCTGCTTTCTGCTGGTCCCACAAAAAGATCCCATTCTAAGGTTGAAGGAATTTTCTCTTTTCCTTCGGGTATACTTAAGCCTTGAGGCCAAATGGGACGATTGGTCCATGAGTGTACCTCTTTTACATCGCCTATAACTCCTGTGTCTATCCACTCTGTAATTTCTCTACACCAATCGAACGAGTTTCCTTGATTTCCTACCTGGGTTGCCACACCATACTCATTTGCCAGGGCTGTAAGCAAACGTGTTTCATACACCGAATGTGTGAGTGGTTTTTGGACGTAACAATGCTTTCCTAAAGTGATTCCATGGGCTGCAACTCCGGCATGGGTATGATCTGGAGTTGCTACCATTATAGCATCTATACTCTTACCCATCTCATCATACATCTTACGCCAATCTTTAAAGCGCTTAGCTTTTGGGTAATCCTTAAATGTTTTATCGGCATAACGCCAATCCACATCACATAGAGCTACAATATTCTCTGTTTTCATATTGGCCAGATTTCTCCGTCCAATACCTCCTACTCCAATTCCTGCGATATTTAACTTATCACTCGGAGCCATATGACCATGGCTTTTACCTAACACCACATTGGGTACAATCGTTAATCCAGCTGTAGCTAGGGCTCCAGT
>JASLCM010000151.1 GCA_030151845.1 Bacteroides sp. | reverse complement strand
TATCTGCCTTGTGATCTCCTTTTTAAGAGGCATAAAAAACCCTTAGTCGCGGGAACTAATTGGCGACTAAGGGTTATCTACTTACTTGTATGAAAGTTACTTAAGTAGATAAGGTTTTAAAAACTCACTCCAAATTTGATACCCCTCTTCATTGAGATGAAGTCCATCTCTAGTTAAAGAACCTTTTAATTGGTCTGTTCCCTCCTCTAAAAAGAGAGAATAGGCAGGAATAAAGGTGAGTTGGTGTTTCTCTGCCAACTCGCGGAGCATCGCATTGTATGCAATAATGGTTTTGGTTTTTCCTTTCATTAGGCGATACCAACACTTCTCTTCGTTAATAGGAAGAAGACTTTGAAGAGAGATTTTGGTGTTGGGCGACTCTTTCTGAACGGTAGTAATGATCTTTTCGGTATTCTCTAGCAGGGTGTAGAGATTCAATCCTTGAGAGAGGTCGTTAATACCAATGGTAAGAATGAGTTGTTTAGGCTCTCCTTGCGTAATTTCTTGGAGTCGGTTTAAAACTCCCTCTGTATTATCGCCAATGATGCCTCTGTTTCGAACATGTTTTCTGTTGAAACGTTTTCCCCAATCTCCACCATTCTCTGTTAAACTATTTCCTAAAAGGACAATGTCTTTTTTACCGATCTTTTTTTCCGATTGAAATTGTTCCACTCGTTCGGCATAGTGTGAAAGGTAGTTATCTATGTTGACAGTTCCTATCGATGAGGCTACAATGTTGGCTAGTAGTGAGCGTAAGCGAACAGTTTTGCCCTTGTCGTAAGGGTGTACGCTATTGGTGAGTACAATTAAGGCTGTATGGGTCTCTGGATCTATAACCACAGAGGTTCCTGTATAGCCTGTATGTCCAAAAGCAGTTGGGAAAAGATCGCCCTTATTGGATGCGTAAGGAGAAGATTTGTCCCAACCTGGTGTTCGTCCAAACGATTCTAGACCGATAGGAAGTTCACTCATTTTTTGGATAGAGGCTGGACTCAATAGTTGCACGCCGTTGGCTTTGCCTTGGTTAAGGAAAAGAGAGGCTAAAACCGCCACCTCTTCTGCTGTAGAGAATAGACCAGCGTTTCCAGAGATGCCTTTGTTCATGATTCGAGCCAGTGGGTCGTGTACTACTCCTTGTAGGAGTGTACCATCGGGTTGAACCTCGGTAGGAGCACAGGCTGCCTTTAAATCTTCATTGGGAACAAAGGTGGTATGGGTTAGTTTGAGAGGAGCATAGATGTTCTTCTGGGTAAACTCTTGTAAGCTTACTCCCGAAACCTCCTCAATGATGTATTGCAGTGTAATGTAATTTAAACAGCTGTATTGCATGGCAGTTTTAGGAGGTGTGTTGCGTTTGCAATTGCTAATGTACGCTTTTAGAACCTCCTTGGAATCTCCCTCTTCTTGAGCGAGTGTACTTACGGGCGCATAAGGGGGTAAACCCGAGGTGTGTGTAAGTAGATCGATGATTTGAATGGACTGCTTGAGCGAGTCACTTTCATACCCTTTAAAATGGGGTAGGTAGTAAGATACAGGATCTATTAATCGGATCTTTCCTTGCTCAAGCAAAAGAAAGGTGCTAATGGCTGTTGCAAGTGGTTTGGTACAAGAGGCCAAATCAAAAACGGTGCGAACATCCATGGGTTGAGAGGTGGGGTAGATCTGTTTGTTCCCAAAGGCTTTTAAATAACCAATTTTTCCCTCTCGAACAATGGCGATAACCGCCCCTGGAATCTCTTGTTTCTCTATAGCTTGGTGAACAACTCGGTCAATGTTCATGAGATGAACCGTGTTTAAACCTACCGACTCTGGAATAACAACTGGCAGTTTTTGTGCTGCCAGTTGTTGAGTGAGTAGAAATACGAGTGTTACGATAAATAACGAACGTAGTTTCATTGATTTTTCTTTTTGTAATAATCGGTTGCTTTTTTTACGGAGCCCTGTTCAAGCAATAGCTTTTCGGCTTCGTCGTAGGGTAAACCCAACTCTTCAATAATCATGCGTGTACCACGGTCTACTAGCTTTTTGTTGCTAAGCTGCATGTTTACCATTTTATTTCCTTTCACACGACCAATTTTGATCATGACAGAGGTGGTAATCATGTTTAAGATCATTTTTTGTCCGGTACCCGACTTCATTCTAGAGCTACCTGTTACATACTCTGGACCCACAATCATCTCAATAGGAATATCTGCCTCTTGAGCCATGGGTGAATTGGGGTTACTACTGATACTAGCAGTTAAAATACCTCGTTTGCGAGCTTCACGCAAGGCACCAATCACATAAGGAGTGGTTCCCGATGCAGCAATACCCACAACGGTATCTAGTGGAGTAATATCGTAGGCTTGTAGCTCTTCCCAACCTTTTAGTTCATCATCTTCGGCATTTTCAACCGGGTGACGAAGTGCATAGTCTCCACCAGCGATTAAACCAATAACGTAGGTAGGAGGCATACCAAAGGTTGGAGGAATTTCCGATGCATCAAGAACACCTAATCGGCCACTGGTTCCTGCACCCATGTAGAAGATTCTTCCGCCTTCTTTCATTTTGGGTACAATTTGTTCTACCAATTTTTCAATTTGAGGAATACATTTTTGAACAGCGAGAGCAACTTTTTGATCCTCTGTATTGATCTCGTCTAAAATTTCGCGAACCGATTTCTTCTCTAAGTTATCGTAGAGAGAAGCTTGTTCTGATATTTTTATAAATTCCATAATTTATTTTGTTAAATGATATTCAATTAAACCTTCCATAGGGCTCTTTAAAATTTTACCCATTTGGATACCCTCTTCTTGAGCAACTTCGCGGATCACCTCTTCGTAATGGTGAGCAATAGAGCCAATGAAGTGTACCGACTCCTGTTTGTAGTTGTACTGCATCACATTGCGCTTAAAGAACTCCTTGAAGCTGTTTTTTACCAAACGATGTACGTTGGGTTTGTTGATGTGTTTTTTGATAAAGGGAGAGAAGGTAGCTAGGTACCTGTTGGGGAAAGCTTGCCTATACACCCTGTTAATGATCTTGGTGGGGTTGAGGTCGTAGGTCTCAAAAAATTCCTCCTTTAAACCAGGTTCTAGTTGGTTTTTAAGGAGGCTACCAATGAAGAGTTTGCCCAATACGGCTCCACTTCCTTCATCGCCCAAAATAAACCCAAGAGGAGATACATTGGCTGTAATCTTCTCTCCGTCGTAGGCACAGGAGTTAGATCCTGTACCAAGGATACAAGCAATACCCGAATGCTTCCCACAAAGTGCATGAGCTGCAGCCAACATATCGGAGTTTACTTGAACATCGTCCGATTGTAGGTGTACGAGTATGGCCTTTCTTACCACTTCTACCTTATCAAAAGCACAACCAGCTCCGTAAAAGTAGATGCCCGAGAAGGTAGAGCTTGGTAGGTGTTGAAGGAGATTGTTCTCGATTTCGGCAGCAATCTCTTCTTCGCTTTGAAAGAAGGGGTTGATTCCCTTTGTTTGTATCGTGAACGTAGTGTTGTCGTCTTTGATGACGGTCCAGTCTGTTTTAGTGGATCCGCTGTCTGCTATTAAAATCATGTGATTATATTTTTATGTATATATTTCGTTTGTAAAGTTGATATCCAATTACCCAGTTTAGGGTTACAAAGAGTAAGGCATAGGCCAATGAGGCGTTGTAAGTTCCTAAAAGAGGAAGTAGTACAATTCGGTATAGGAAGCCATGAATGGTTATACTGCCCTCTCCATAGGGGAACAAGATGCTGCCAAAGCAGATGGTTAAAATAGCTCCTGTTACATAGATAAAGAGGGGATTAACACCAAAAGATTCGAAAAAAGTGAAGCTTTTTTTATGCCCTTTAATATCTATGATCCAGATGAGTAGTCCCAAAAGCGTTGAGGCCAATCCGCAGGTGGTTAACACAAAGGTTGGCGACCACACTTTTTTATTGATGGGGCAGCCGTAGCTAAGTAATAAACCCGAGAAGGTAAGAATGGCTCCTGCAATAAAGAGGGTCTCCACCTTGAGGTGAATCTCTTTTTGCTCAGTGAATAGGCGTCCGATGTGGAAGCCAAGCAGCACATGAGCAATGGCTGGTAGGGTACTAAGCAGCCCTTCGGGATCTATACCGTTGTCTCTGTACATGTGATTCTCACCCAATATGGCACGGTCTACAATCGATAAGATATTGGTTTCGTTGTATTCAAATCCGTTTCCTAGCCAGAGAATTCCAGCGTAAACAACCAAGATGGCACCAATGAGGTAAGGGATGTATTTGTGTTTCACGGTAAGAGCTATTAAGGCGGTAGCACAATAGGTAAGTGCCAATCGCTGCATAACTCCTAAAATACGTAGCCTATCAAAGACAAAGGCCGACTGACCAAGTCTGCTGAAAAAGTTTAACTCTTCTCCTCCTAGACTGTTCCAAGTTCGAATAAAGAGTCCGAACCAGGCAATTCCTAAGCCAATGGCAAAGATTACTACCGTACGTTTAAGTATCTTTTTCCCAGCCTCTTTGGTAAATTCAAATTTGTATTTTCGCAAAGAGAAGTAGGTAGATATTCCCATAATGAACATGAAGAAAGGAAACACCAAATCGGTTGGGGTGAGTCCGTTCCACTGTGCATGCCCCAGGGGAGCATAGATGTGTCCCCAGCTGCCGGGATTGTTTACCAGAATCATTCCAGCAATGGTGATTCCACGTAAAATATCGAGCGCTAATAAGCGTTTGTTCTTGTTCTGTGTCATTTTTTAGCAGATTTAGCAGTTGTACATTGATCAACGAGGTAAACAATAGAGGCATAGGGAATTCCCGAGTGGGTGGTTAACCCAATTTCGCAGGTTCTACTGTTGGAGTAGCCCATCTCTATCTTATTTGCCTCTATTTGAGGTTTAAGCTTGCGTAAGGCATAGGCATTAACCTCTGGGTTGGTAAACCCTTTGTCGCCTGCAAAACCACAACAACCTACCTCTTCGGGTACTAAAACCTTAGAAGAGCAGAGCTTAGCCAGTTCTATCAATTGATTGGCTAGTCCCATTCTTCGCATGGAACAGGTAATGTGTAGGGCTATTGGCGCATCGATCTGTTTAAATTCTAGTCGGTCTTTTAAGAAAGTATAGATGAACTCTGCAGGTTCGTAGAGTTTCATCCGACTGATGCAACTTCTCATTCGGTGTAAGCAGGGACTTTGGTCGCAAAGCACGGGGTATTTTCCCTCCTCGCTGGCTTTCCACAAGGCCTCTTCCAGCTCTTTTACCTTCTTATCGGCAATCTCGGGCATCCCTTTGCTCTCCCAAATGGTACCGCAACAAAGTTGGTCCATTTGAGCTGGAAAGATAATCTCGTATCCTGCTTTGTGTAGGAGTGAGGCCATCTTGTTGATTAAAGGGAGTTCGTGAGGAGATTTTT
>JASLCM010000137.1 GCA_030151845.1 Bacteroides sp. | reverse complement strand
ATGAATGTATTCTTTAGGTTTACATCTAGGTTAATCTCTCCACTTTTGTAACTACCTCCAAAAAGTTCATTGGCCGGCCCGAAGATATCAACCCCTATCGATAATCCGTTATAAAAGGGGTAGGTAATCGCATCTTCTTGTTTCTCCTTTTTATCTTGTTGACTTTGAGCGTGAAGAGGAGTAGCTAAACAAAGAAGAAGTAAACTAGTAAATAAATTGAATGTTCTCTGTCTCATCTATATTAGCTGCTCTATATCTTAATTTAAAGTCGTTAATGGCATTAAAGGAGGTGGTAACTTCTTTAATGTTTTGCCTCATTTGATACCCACAATCCATGGATAGAAAGTAGGGCTTGTTGCTATGTTGAATAATTAGTGTATCTCTTAGGTTTTGGTTGTAATGAAATACAAAAGTTGTGTTTTCTTGTGTATACTGCAAAGGGAGTTTGATAAAGCTTACCTTACTTTCGTTATTGATGAGGATAGAATCGGTGCCAAATGCAGTTACCGTTAAGTTTGCCAATGTATCTTTAACCAATTGTTGTGTAGCCTCATCTATTCTATAAATAGAACAGTTCAAATAAGGCCTAGCACTATCGGAGCAGTCGGTATCTTCTGAACAGGCCGTAAACCCTAAAAGAACAGCCCCTATAAGTAGTATGTAACGAGAAAATTTCATCATTTGATTGTTTTTTCTATTTGATAATTATTTCTATCTGGAGACTTTCTTGCAATTAACTCCGCAACAAATCCAGCTAAGAAGAGCTGTGTTCCAATAATCATGCTGGCTAAAGAGATGTAAAAATAGGGGGAATCGGTAACGAGTCTATAGGGAAGTCCCTTATGCATTGCGTTGAGCTTCATGTAGCCAACCAATAAGACGGATATAAACCCAAAGATAAACATAAGGGTGCCTAAAAGTCCAAAAAAGTGCATTGGGCGTACACCAAACTTTGATAAAAACCAGAGAGTAAGCAGGTCCAGATAGCCATTAATAAAGCGACTTAGTCCAAACTTTGTTTTGCCGTACTTTCTTGCTTGGTGTTGAACAACCTTTTCTCCTATTTTGCTAAAACCAGCATTTTTTGCAAGATATGGAATGTATCTGTGCATTTCACCATAGATTTCTATGTTTTTTACAACTTCTTTTCGGTAAGCTTTCAATCCGCAATTAAAATCATGCAGGTTATTTATTCCCGATACAAGTCTAGCTGTAGCATTGAATAACTTTGTGGGTATTGTCTTAGAGAGTGGATCGTATCTTTTTTGTTTCCAGCCCGAAACAAGATCGTATCCATCCTCTGTTATCATTCTATAGAGTTCTGGAATCTCATCCGGACTATCTTGTAGGTCGGCATCCATTGTGATAACCACATCACCCTCTGCTTGAGCGAACCCACAATAGAGAGCTGGTGATTTGCCATAGTTCCTTCTAAACTTAATTCCTTTAACCTCTGTGTGTTTATCTGCCAACTGCTCTATAATTTGCCAAGAGTTGTCGGTACTTCCATCGTTGATAAAGATGACTTCATACGAAAAATTATTTGTACTCATCACTCTTTTTATCCAAGCATGTAATTCTGGGAGGGACTCTTCTTCATTGTACAAAGGAACAACAACTGAGATATCCATAGTTCTATCTTTTTATTATTTTCTCCTAACAATTAGAGCTGTAGGAACAGCCAGTAGGGAGCCGTATATAATGTTTTGTGACAGGAGTTGGATTGTGATATCAATCGGTGTTAGATTACTAACAATTGCAATTAAATCATCCATATCTTTTGCCATACTTTCAAAGCCACTACTATCTATCTGTGATAAAGTTTGTAGCATCTCAATATAGGAGTCTATTACAAAGCCGTGGTCAATAAACTGGAAGTAGATGTAATGTGCTACACTAGTAAGTAGTCCGGCAAACATATACATGAAAGTCGTAAACAACCAAGACCTAGTGAATGTGACTTTACCACCGCATATTTTGTCTCTAAATGTTTTTGCATAATAGTAACCCAACACAGGTACTGCTATTGTGAGTACAAAAAATAGGAAGAAGAGTATTGGAATCTTAAATCCTAAAGGGAAAAGAATAAATTTAAGTACCCAAAATATTCCCATGTAGGTACCAAAGTACATTGCATACTTCTGAATGGATTGTTTGTTTTTTGTCATAACCTATTAAATACCCTTGTTTTGGTATTGCAAATGTACGAATAAATTTCTTCCTTTTAACCGAAGGAGGAGATATTTAAAGTAGGTTGTAAAAAAAATAATTTTTTTTTACAGATTTAAGCGTCTGATTATAGGTTGATTATGAAATTTGTTGATATTTTTTTTCATAAAGGTATTGCTAATATCAAAAAAAGATGTACTTTTGCACATGGGTAAGTCCTACACGACCAGCTCCCTGCGAATCCTCCAGGGCTTGATCGCAGCAAAGGTAGTAGGTCGTAGCGGTGCGATGTAGGTCGCTTACCCACCTGCCTCTTTAGCTCAGTTGGCCAGAGCACGTGATTTGTAATCTCGGGGTCGTTGGT
>JASLCM010000091.1 GCA_030151845.1 Bacteroides sp. | reverse complement strand
CCTCATTTTGTTGAGGAGGTTGTTGCTGTTGCTGCTGATCTTGTTCTTGATCCTCATTATCTTTATCTTGGTCTTGATCTTGCTGATCTTGTTTTTGGTCGTCATCTCCTTGGTCGGGTTTATTTTCTTGTTGATCTTTAAGCATTTTTTGTGCCAAAGCTAAATTGTATCTCGTCTCATCGTCTTTTGGATTATTTCTCAAAGACATTTTATAGGCCTCTACAGCCTGCGCATAATCTTGTGCTGCATAAAAGAGTACCCCCATGTTGTGGTAAACTTCGGCTAGGTTACCCTTATCCTTCTCCACCTTAGTGGTTGCAATGAACTGCTTCATAGCCTCTTCGTATTTCTGTTCACCAATAAGCGTATTACCTAAGTTGTACATGCTTGTAGTCGACTCAGGGTTTACCTCTAAGGCTTTTCTGTAATTCACCTCAGCGTTCGTATAAACACTATCTCTGTAGAGTTTATTCCCCCTCCGAATGTAGTCTCTCTCGGCCTTTTGTGCAAAGCCAAACGAGCTAACGAGGAGTGCTAAAGAGGTAAATAATATCTTTTTATATCTCATAGTCATTTACTTAGTAGAAAATAAACGAATGTTCTTAAATAACGGATTCTTCCGATTCAAAATCAGAATCTCTGCAATGAGTAACAACAAAATGAGCCAAGCGAAAACTTGAAACTGCTCATCAAACTCTGTATAAACCTCCGATTCAACATCGGCTTTAGCCAGTTTATTAACCTCTTTAATAATGGCTCGTTGTGCAGAGTTTGTATTGTCTATCCTTGCATAAATTCCTTTGCCATTTTTTGCCATCTCTTGGCACATCGCTTCATTGAGGCGAGTAACAATAACATTTCCCTCCCTGTCTCGGCGGTAATCTTTACCCCCTTCGGCTGGAATAGGAGCTCCATCGGGAGACCCAACCCCTAAAACATTAACCTGTATTCCTTTAGAAATAGCTCTCTCTATCGCCTCTGGAGTTCCTTTTTCATGATCCTCACCATCGGTAATAATGATGATGGACCGTCCAACACCCTCTTGTGGCGAAAAGCTACGTATGCCTAGGTCTACAGCAGTTCCAATAGCAGTACCCTGCTTGGAGATTAAAGAGGGATTGATACTACTCAAAAACATTTTAGCAGAGATGTAGTCGCTTGTAATAGGCAACTGCGTATAAGCATCTCCCGCAAAAAGAATGAGTCCCACTTTATCGTTCTTTAGCTCATCTACCAATTTACTAATTACATGCTTGGCCTTCTCTAGTCGGCTAGGTTGTACATCTTCGGCCAACATCGAGTTCGATACGTCTAGAGCAATAATAATCTCAGCCCCTTCACGCTTCACTGTCTCTAGCTTAGAGCCAAACTGAGGCCTAGCCAGCAAAAAAGAGAAGAGCGCAACAGCACCAAGTAAGAGTCCAAACTTTACATCGGGTCTATACTTGGAACGATTAGGCATGAGTTGTGCCATTAGCTCTGGATCTCCGAACTTTTTAAGGGCTCTTCTCCTTTTGTAGTTAGACCAAAGGTGAAACCCTAGTAAGGCGGGTACCAGCAGTAAAAGATATAAATAGGTAGGTTCTTCAAATCGAAACATAACATCCAGTTAAAAGTTCTATTAAGGAATTCTCTTTAAGACAGTTGTGCGTAACACAACCTCTGTGAGCAACATCAAAAAGGCCAATAAAGCAAATAACTTATACTCCTCTTGGCGCTTATTGTACTCCTTAACATTCAATTTTGTCTTCTCTAATTGATCAATCTCTTTGTAAATCTCTTTTAGCTTTGTATTGCTCGAAGCGCGGAAGTATTTACCATCTGTTGTACCAGCAATTTGCGTTAATACATCCTCGTCTATATCTACCGGAACATTAACATATTGTACACTTCCCCCAACCTGAATAGGGTATGGTGCAGTTCCATTAGTACCAACACCAACCGTGTAAATACGAATACCAAACGCCTTTGCAATTTCGGCAGCAGTGAGTGGAGAGATATCTCCTCGGTTGTTGGAACCATCGGTTAATAAGATGATTACCTTAGATTTAGCCTTGCTGTCTTTTAAA
Organism: Bacteroides sp.; assembly: GCA_030151845.1. Lineage (GTDB taxonomy): Bacteria > Bacteroidota > Bacteroidia > Bacteroidales > Bacteroidaceae > Bacteroides_E. The sequence goes on along the minus strand of JASLCM010000091.1, from coordinate 11,243 downwards.
CGAGTTACTGCGTTGGCAATTCCCATTCCAATAGCTGTACCATCTTCGATAATTCCACACTGAATTCCATTGAAAAGATTGAGTAAAACAGCATGATCTATCGTGAGCGGACATTGCGTAAAGCTCTCTCCAGCAAAAATCGTTAACCCAATGTTGTCATTGGGACGACCATTGATAAACTCTGCAGCAACATCTTTAGCAGCCTCTAATCGGTTGGGCTGTAAATCCTCCGCTAGCATACTCGTAGAGACGTCGATAGCCAGCATAATATCAATTCCCTCTACTTCACTGTTCTTCCAACTGTTTGTACTTTGTGGCCTTGCCAAGACAAGAACCAAGAAGATAAAAGTTAGTATACGTAAAATAAAAGGGGCATGAATAAGATAGACCTTATAACTCTTGGGTACATTCTTATACATGCTTGTATCAGATACCTGTAGTGAGGCATCGCTCTTTTTATGACGAAGCACATACCAAACAATGTAAGGTATGAGTAAAATCAGTAAAAAGAGATATTCTATATTGGCAAAAAACATGCTTGTTTATAATTTATTTTATTCAACTAAAATAGGCCGTAAAGCTCCTTGCTGATGTAGATAATTGAACCAACAATAGCAAGAGCTAAAGCCACAATACCCACAATCAATGTAACCTTTGTACGTAACGGACGCTGCTCTACCACAGTTATCTCTGTAGGTTCGGGCTTCTTATTCTCCTCCTCAATCTCCTTGGTTTCATTGATAAACTCAACAGCAGTAACCAGGTTAGCATCATTCTCATTGAGCAACGGTTTATGCTTGGCAAACTTAACCAAGTCGGCTGTTTGAAACAACTCCTTCAGCTCTGCAATGCCTTTAGCATCCTCCATCTCTTTGAGCTGGTCTACAATCTCTCCAGAGGTCATCTCTAAAGCATTGAAACCAAAACGATTCATGATGTAGGTACGTATAGCATCAGTAAGCTCTGTATAATAAAGCTTCGGATTCTCCTCCTTTTGAGCAATTTTCTCCTCTTTAATGCGTTGGATAGCCTCAATTGCCACCTCGTGCGCAGGACGCTTAGGCTCTACTTTTATTTTTCGAATGATGGGTTCATTGTCCCGTAAACGCTTGCCAAGATAGACCAAAGCCCATGCAAATGGGGCCAAAAGAATAAGCAACGCAATGAGTAGGTACCAATCGGCCCACACAAAATCGGGTTGTCGGATATCCTTCGGACCAAAAAACTGATCAGGGTTTAGCGTATCCACAGGCATAGAGTAGACCTTTAAAGCCAATGCTTTGGAGTAATGAGACTCCTCATCAATCAACACCTCGAGCGGTGGAATGTAGTAAAGCTCAGCATCGAAAGAGGTAATGGTGTACCTCTGCTTAAGCATTATTCGTTTGTTGTCGTTCAAATACTGTGTATCGGGTTTAGCAATCTCCAAAACCTCAATTCCCTTTACCAAGGTATCGGGAAACATGGGGAATATGGCACGCTGATTGGCGTCCATTGCAACCTTTATTTCAATATTTGCCTGTTCACCAATCAATATCTGAGTAGAATCGATCGTTGCCTCTACCGAGACCGATTGTGCTGCCAATGAACCAGCAAACACCAAACTGAACAGGAATAATAGTAATTTTCGATTCATGTCTTAATTTCGTTTAGCAAATAGGGTAAGCAGGGCCTTAACGTAGTCTTCATCGGTACGAACCGAAACAGCATCAACATTACTTTTAGTTAATGTCTCTCGGAGTTTCTCTTGAGCCTCTCGCCAAGCCTTACTGTGAGCTCGCCTTAAACGCGACGAAGAGGTGTCTATCCACTGCTCTTCACCAGTCTCTGCATCTTTTACACGCATTAGTCCAATGGCAGGAAGCTCGGCTACTCGCTTATCATACACCTGTATAGCCACCAAGTCGTGTTTTCGATTGGCTATCGTCATCGGATTTTTAAAATCTTGGTGATCAATAAAGTCCGATAGTAGGAAAGCTGTACACCTTCTCTTCATCACATTGGTTAGGTACTCCATAGCACCACCAATGTTGGTTTTTCTACTTTCGGCTCTAAAGTCGAGTAATTCCCGAATGATGTAAAGAATGTGTTTTCTTCCCTTTTTGGGCGGGATAAACTTCTCTATTTGATCCGAAAAGAAGATTACTCCAATTTTATCGTTGTTCTGTATGGCCGAGAAGGCTAGCGTTGCAGCAATCTCGGTAAGCATCTCACGCTTCAATTGGACAGAGGTACCAAACTCCAAACTACCAGAAACGTCGACTAAAAGCATAACCGTAAGTTCCCGTTCCTCTTCAAAGACCTTAATATAGGGTTTATTGAAGCGGGCAGTTACGTTCCAGTCAATATCTCGTATGTCATCTCCAAACTGATACTCTCTGACCTCAGAGAAGGCCATACCACGCCCTTTAAAAGCCGAATGGTATTGTCCAGCGAAGATGTTGTTAGAGAGTCCGCGTGTCTTTATCTCGATACGGCGAACTTTTTTTAATAGTTCACTTGTTTCCATTGATTACTTCTCCAAATTGAATAGGTTGATAAGATAGGTAGCAAAAAGTAGTGGCCATTAAGGTACCTCTACTCGGTTTAGAATTTTGCTTACAATCTCATCCGAACTTAGGTTGCTGGCTTCAGCCTCATAAGTTAAACCAATACGGTGACGCAATACATCATGAGCAACCGCGCGAACATCTTCTGGAATTACATATCCTCTACGCTTAATGAAGGCATAACTACGAGCTGCTAGAGCAAGGTTAATCGATGCACGAGGTGAACCCCCAAAATCGATCATCTCTTTTAACTCCTTCAAACCATACTTTTCTGGATAACGAGTTGCAAAAACTATATCCACAATGTAGCGCTCAATCTTCTCATCGATGTAGACTTGGCGTACCACTTCACGAGCTGCTATAATCTCTTCGGGCTTTAATACAGGTTTAACCTCTATTTTTTTGCCACTAATGTTTTGACGGATAATGAGCTTCTCCTCCTCATGCTTTGGGTAATCCAAAACAACCTTCAGCATAAAACGGTCTACTTGCGCCTCTGGTAGAGGGTAAGTACCTTCTTGCTCAATCGGGTTTTGTGTAGCCAATACCAAGAAAGGCTCTGGTAGGTAGAAAGTCTCTTTTCCAATGGTTACCTGACGCTCCTGCATGGCCTCAAGTAGGGCACTCTGAACCTTGGCTGGTGCACGGTTTATCTCATCTGCAAGAACGAAGCTTGCAAAGATAGGTCCTTTTTTTACTAAGAACTGCTCATCTTTCTGACTGTAAACCATCGTACCAATAACGTCGGCAGGAAGAAGGTCGGGTGTAAATTGAACTCTACTAAAAGAGGTGTCTATTAAAGAGGCAAGTGTTTTTATCGCTAAGGTCTTAGCTAAACCAGGAACACCCTCTAAGAGAACGTGACCATCGGATAGTAAACCAATTAATAGCGATTCTACTAAGTGCTTCTGACCCACGATTACCTGGTCCATGCCTGTAGTAAGGTTTGTAATGAAAGAACTTTGTCTCTCAATCCGCTCATTCAACTCACGGATATCAATTGTTTCAGCCATATATACTACTATTTAATTGTTATGTTTTTCAAGTTTTACATGCAATGAAGTAAAAATAGAGCTAAAATACTCTATTAGCTTTCAAAAATACATTTTATAACTGTCGTCAGCAACTAATTTTTATTAAAAATAGATGATAAAAAGAAAATGAAAAGGTTTCCAATCCCAAAAATCCAAAATCTTTTAACAAATCGTTCAATTCCATACTGAATGGGCTATAGCTCTATCTCTACACTCTTTTGCAAGAAAAAACCGCCTAAATCTTTATGCAAAAGAGATAGTCGGTTCTTCTATTTTTTTGATAGTTGCACCTCTAACATTTTATGTTGAGCTCATTCAATAATCTTCTAATTGCCTCAAAGGTGGTAATCCGTGTAGGAACCAAAGGCAACCTTAAATTGTTTTCAATCATTCCCATTGCACTCAACATCGACTTAACACCAGCGGGGTTCCCATCTACAAAGAGGAGCTTAAAGAGCTCTGTGAACTTGTGGTGGATAATGCGTGCGCTGTCAAAATCTCCCAAGAGGGCAAGGCGAGTCATTCGTCCAAACTCTCTAGGAAAGGCATTCCCAATCACCGAGATTACCCCAACAGCACCAAGCGTAATTAAAGGGAAAGTAATTCCATCATCGCCAGAGATTACGTTAAAGTCGGCCGGTTTATTCTTGATGATATCATCCATTTGTGTGATATCTCCAGAGGCCTCTTTAATTGCCACCACATTTTTAAAGTCATTGGCAATTCGTAGAGTAGTTTTAGCCGTCATATTAACCCCCGTTCTACCCGGAACATTGTATAAAACAATGGGAAGATCTGTAGCCGTAGCAATGGCTTTGTAGTGTTGGTAGATTCCCTCTTGAGAGGGCTTACTGTAGTAAGGTACTACAGATAAAATAGCATCAACACCCGATAAATCTTCGGTTTGTAGAGATCTTACAACCGCTTTGGTGTCGTTACCACCCACACCCAAAAGAATGGGAATAGCACCTCCAACGCGTTCTACTACCGTTTTTTTAACAGCACGTCGTTCTTCAAGTGTTAACGTTGGAGTTTCCGCAGTCGTTCCAAGTACACAGAGAAAGTCGGTTTGATTTTGAAGCAGGTAATCAACCATGCGAACCAGCGCATCAAAATCTATGCTATCATCCTCTTTAAACGGGGTTATAAGCGCAACCCCCATCCCCCGAAGTCTTGTTTGTATCATGAGTTATGAAATAAGAAGTCTGTTACTGATAAGAGCAAATGTACAATTAATTTCCATTGTCTTACTATTTTATAGAATGAAAAGTGAGCCTCAATTGCCCTCAATTAGCTAATTCGTGTTAAAAACTCCTCTTCGTTAATAATTTCGATACCTAGTTTTTGGGCTCTTTCAAGTTTTGCCGGACCCATATTTTCGCCTGCTAAGATGAAACTTGTTTTGGAGGAGATGCTTCCAACATTCTTTCCTCCATTTTTCTCAATCATCTCTTTATATTCATTGCGAGAGTGTAGTTTAAAGACCCCACTAATCACAACAGATTGGTTGGCCAGTTTGTTGCTCACAGGAGCAGCATCTTCGGCAAGCTGAAATTGAACTCCTGCAGCTTTAAGCTCCTCTACCTGCTTCAAATTCTCAGCATTCGAGAAGTAGGCCAGTAAGCTTTTTGCAATTCGATCTCCAATCTCATCAACAGCAATAAGCTTGTCATAGTCTGCAGCAACAAGCTCCTCAATGGTGGGGAACTCCATAACTAGCTTCTTGGCAACAGTCTCTCCCACAAAGCGAATACCAAGAGCAAATAGTACCCGTGCGTAAGGAACCTGTTTGCTAGCCTCAATCCCTTTAATGAGTCGGGTGGCCGATCGCTCCTGCATCCGCTCCAAACCAATGAGCTGTTCTTTAGTGAGGCGGTATAGATCTGCCGGAGTAGCAATAAGTCCCAAGGAGTAGAACTGATCCACAGTTTCAGGACCTAGTCCGTCGATATTCATTGCCTTTCTGCTGATAAAATGCTCAATTCTACCTTTAATTTGAGGCGGACAGGCGGTATCATTGGGGCAATAGTGAGCTGCCTCTCCCTCGTAACGAATCAAGGGCGTTTTGCATTCGGGGCAATGAGTGATGAACTGCACCTTATCTCCCAATAACATCCCCCTTGCCGAAAGATCTACTGCTGTAATCTTCGGTATAATCTCACCTCCCTTTTCCACATAAACCATATCCCCAATGTGAAGATCTAGATTCTGAATAATATCCTCATTGTGGAGAGAGGCTCGGCGAACCACAGTTCCCGAAAGTTGAACCGGATCGAGATTTGCCACTGGTGTGACAGCCCCTGTTCTTCCCACCTGGTAGGAGACCTTATTGAGTCGGGTCAATGCACGCTCTGCTTGGAACTTGTAGGCAATGGCCCAGCGAGGCGACTTAGCCGTGTAACCCAACTGCTCCTGTTGAGCCAGACTATTCACCTTCAAAACCACCCCATCGGTGGCAACAGGTAGCTCTTTTCGGGCGATGTCCCAGTGGTGAAGATAGTCGTATATCTCCTGTAGGGTTGTACATTTTTTGGTATCCTTAGAGGTCTTAAACCCCCAGCTTTCAGCCTCCTTCAAGTTTTCGTAATGCGTATCGTGTGGAAGATTATCGCCCAATAAGTAATAGAGATAAGCATCTAGCTCTCTTTTTGCAACTAAACTGGAGTTTTGAAGCTTTAAGGTTCCAGCAGCCGCATTCCTAGGATTGGCAAAAAGCGTCTCCTCACGCGCCTCACGCTCCTCATTGAGTCGGTCGAAAACAGCCCAAGGCATCAAAATTTCTCCACGAATCTCAAATAAACTGGGGTAATTCCCCTTTTGTAGTCTTAGAGGAATCGAACGTATGGTCTTCACATTCTCTGTAACCACATCACCCTCTGTTCCATCACCACGCGTAACCGCCTGCACCAGCTCTCCCTCTTCGTAGGTTAAGGAGATGGAGGTACCGTCGAATTTTAGTTCGCAGCATATCTCAAAAGGTTCATTCAAAGCCTTTGCTACTCGCTGGTAAAAATCGGCAACCTCCTCTTCCGAGTAGGTGTTGCTTAACGACAGCATGGGGTATTGATGAGTTACCTGCGTAAATTTATGGTCGATGTCACTTCCAATTCGCCTGGTTGGTGAGTTTTCATCGGCAAACTCGGGGTGTGCCTTCTCCAAATCTTGAAGTTCACGCATGAGTTTATCAAACTCTTGGTCGCTTATTTCTGGAGCATTTAATACGTAATAGGTGTGATTATGGTGATGAAGCTTCTCGCGAAGCTCTTCTATCTTTGCTTGTACCGACATAGTTTCCTTTCGATTGTTTTACACAAAAATAAGTGTTTCTCTTTGATTATTGCTATTTTTGCAGAAAATTAAGAGACTATGCGCATCGATATTATAACGGTTTTGCCCGAACTTATAGAGGGCTTTTTTTCGCATTCCATACTTAAACGTGCTCAAGACAAAGGACTTGTAGAGATTCATCTGCACCACCTCAGGGAGTATACAGAAGACAAACACCGACGGGTAGACGATTACCCTTATGGCGGTTTTGCTGGAATGGTGATGAAGGTTGAGCCCATTGAACGTTGTATTAACCACCTAAAGAGTGAACGAGAATATGACGATATTATTTTTACCACTCCCGATGGAGAGCAGTTTGACCAACCCATGGCCAATAGCTTATCGATGAAAAAGAACCTAATAATTCTTTGCGGGCACTTTAAAGGGATAGATTACCGCATACGGGAACATTTAATCACCAAAGAGATCAGTATAGGCGATTATGTACTTACCGGTGGAGAGCTCGCTGCTGCGGTCATTTCTGATGCCATCGTTCGGTTAATTCCTGGAACAATCTCTGATGAGCAATCGGCATTATCGGACTCTTTCCAAGATAATCTTCTTGCAGCCCCTGTCTATACACGTCCGGCCAACTATAAGGGGTGGAAGGTTCCCGATGTATTGCTCTCTGGGCATGAGGCGAAGATCAAAGAGTGGGAATTGCAGCAGTCGGTAGAGCGTACCAAGCGGTTGCGTCCCGATTTATTGAAATAAGCATATTTATGCATGAAAGGATATCTTGAAGAGCGTGAGTAATTATTCACAAACAAGGTATACTTATTCGATACAAAAAGAGGTTTTTCAATTGAAAAACCTCTTTTTATGAAGTGAACTTCGTGGCTATTATCCCACTTTTAAAGCACCAATAAGCTCGGTTACCGATTGATAATTGTGTCTGTCGAGGTACTCTTCTAATCCGTTTAATGTGTTCACGGTTGCTGCTGGATCTACAAAGTTTCCAGTTCCTATTTGTACAGCTGTGGCTCCAGCAAGTAGGAACTCTACAGCATCTCTCCAATTCATGATACCACCTATGCCAATTACAGGGATTTTTACTGCTTGGGCAACCTGCCATACCATTCGTAGGGCTACAGGCTTAACAGCGGGTCCAGAGAGCCCTCCTGTGATGGTAGAAAGTAGCGGACGCTGACTCTCTGCATCAATTGCCATTCCTAATAGGGTATTGATTAGGGATACGCTATCTGCTCCAGCACCTTCTGCTGCTTTGGCTATTTCGGTAATGTCGGTTACGTTGGGAGAGAGCTTTACGATTAGTGTCTTCTTGTAGACTGCTCTTACTGCTTCAATCACCTCTGTTGCATGGCAGGCAGATACACCAAAGGCCATGCCACCCTCTTTAACATTGGGGCAAGAGATATTTAGCTCAATGGCTGGGATTTTGTCTAGTTCATTGACAACCTCTGCTGTTTTTACATACTCTTCGATGGTCGAGCCAGAGACATTAACAATAAGCTCACTATCGATCGATTTAATGCGTGGGTATATCTTTTCGGCAAAGTAATGAACCCCCTTGTTTTGTAACCCCACTGCATTTAACATTCCAGATGGAGTCTCTGCCATTCGTGGATAGGGATTCCCCTCCCGATGGTGCAAAGTGGTTCCCTTCACAAGAATACCTCCAAGTTGAGAGAGGTCTATGAAATCTGCAAACTCCTCGCCATACCCAAATGTTCCAGAAGCGGTCATGATGGGGTTTTTTAACTTTAACGCTCCAATGCTTACCTCTAAATTGGCCATACTAATTGATTTATGTTAAACACAGGTCCTTCGGTACAAGCACAAACATGTCCTTTATCGGTCTTTTCAACACAGCAAAGGCAGGCTCCAAAGCCACAAGCCATGGTGTTTTCTAACGAAACCTCACAAAAAAGCTGGTTCGCTTTTGCATATTTGGCTACAGCCATCATCATTGGTTTGGGTCCGCAGGTGTAGAGATGAGAGAAACCTCTCTCTGTTAGCAGGCTGTGTTGAGTTACATACCCTTTTTCACCGTGGCTACCATCTTCTGTTGTAGTGTATACCTTTCCATATTTTTTAAACTCCTCTAACTCCAACAGGTCTTCTTTACTTCTTGCACCCAACAGGAAACTAGGGGTGATTCCTTTTTTACTTAACTCTCTTCCCAAGAGCAACAAAGGGGCAATTCCTACACCACCACCAATAAGCAGGGGACTAGCATTTGGCTCTGTTGGATAGGTAAAATGATTTCCTAGCGGAAGAACAACATTGAGCGAGTCGCCAACACGTAGCTTGGCTAAGGCTTTTGTTCCATCACCAATGGTTTGAATGAGAAACCATACCTCATTTTTATCCTCGTCGATGAGGTTAATTGAGATGGGTCTTCGTAAAAAAGTAGTTTGAGAGCCATCCACACGTAGTTGTGCAAATTGTCCGGGAGACATGGATGGAAGTTGAGTAGTTGCGGTTAATTTCAATAAGATGTAATTGCTACTTAATTGCTCATTGCTAGTAACCGTTAAGTCTAAAATATGTTTTTTCATATACCGAAATATAGTGTTGTTATTATTTCGGAATACAAAGATAGCCTTTTTGGAGAGAATAGTGGGTTTTTTAGCCTCTTTATTCCATTTTGAAGATCTCGTACGTGTTATCGTCGTAAAAAACGCGTATCTCTGTAATTCGCTTGGGAGGCTTTTCTATGTATCTAACCTCTTGTTGTTTAGGCTTTTCTGCTACTTTTTCAAGGTTCTCTAAGGCCATATCCTTGCAGTTTTCCAAAAAGATTGCAGGATGGGACACATTTTGCGCATTTCCGTTAAATAAATTAGCATTTGGAGGGGTTGGACTCTTCTCTTGCTGAGTTATCATCTCTCCACTTCCGTAAAGAAGCCAGTCCAAATTGATGTAATTAAATGCCTGGTGAACCTTCATAATGAAGTCTAGACTTGGATTGTTTCGACCTGTAAGTGTGTGAGATACAGTAGATTGCTGGACACCTATCTTGTCGGCAAAGGCTCCTGCTGTTAAATCTTCATTTTCCATTAAGTGTTTGATTCTCTTACTAATATCTTCCATCGTTCCAAACTCAAGTGTAGCGTAGTATTTCCTTCTTTTCACAAAGATATAAACTTATTTGAGAATATATACAACTGTATCGCCTTTTTTACAAAACTAATAATTCACAAAAAGAATATACTTTACCTTTGTGAAGGATATGTTTTATTACAAAAGTGATTACTTTTGTGATAACTGTTAAATATAGCTGATATTAACATCTATATGCACTTTAACAAATTCTTATAACTTACTGGTAATCAGTATATAATATAATTTAAAAAGGCTGTAAAGCCATAAAAATACAAATGTTATCTAATAATAGATGTTATTATTAGAGTATAACTTTAATTAATTGATATAAATAATTGGGTTTTATGTAGTTGTTGCCTTAATAAAAAAGGGAATATCCCCTCTCCTTTCGTTGAGATATGTAATAATACAAAGATAAAGTTAGCTATTATTAAAGTGAAATGAGCGGTTTAATATTACAAAGGTAAAGCAAGTAAGCGCTTTTACAAATGTAATTATTACAGATATAAAGTTTTTAGTAATACAAATGTATATTTAAAGAGGTGATTTGGATTAAATTGAGAGGGAGAGAAAATGTGCCCGCTCTAAAGGTGATTGCTCTGCTTCTTCTTTTTTATTAGCCAGTATCGTTTTCTGAAAGAGGTGTAATTTTATCGATTTCATGAGAGACTCTCCGTGTTGGGTTAAAAAGAGCAAGGAAATGAGCTTATAGTGTAGAGTTGTAGATCTCTTGTTCTGGAGAGATTTTACCCTTTTAGCCTCTCCCTGTTCGCTTCTTTTGGAGAGATTGAACCTAGCAATCTTTATGAGGAGTAAAAGGAACATAGCCCCTGCCAAAGTGTTTTCACTGCAAAGCTTGTTGCTTGCAGGAGAAACGATAGGAATAGAGTGGTGAAAAGCTTTAAAGGGAGTGTATAGATAGAAGTAAAGCCGACTCATTCTGCCTCTAAAGGGTTAGTCGTCTTAATCGCTTGTATCTCCGTTTAAGTGATTGTTAAAACGGTAGAGAATGGGTTATAGAAGGTGGCTTCCTGGCTCTAAAGTTGAGCGGAAAAGTTGGATATTTTGGGCATAGCGGAGGCCTCCTTGGCTACTGACAGACAAGGTTGCTGCTCTGTTGGGAATGAATAGAGAGGGCTGCAATCGACTTAAAAAGCCTTTTGTTAAGCTTGTAGAGCTGTTTTTATGCAATCCTTCTCTTCTTTTACCTTCGGGTTCTTCAGGAGCGAGTTGTAGTTTATTTCTAGCTCCATGGTGTTCTCTC
>JASLCM010000058.1 GCA_030151845.1 Bacteroides sp. | reverse complement strand
GATGAGTTACCACCTGGAAGGAAGCCTATTGAAACAATTCATTTTTTTGAGAACAGAAAGAGGTCTTTGTATGAGTTACTGCACCGTGAACTACAGAGAGGTAGGCAGGTATACATGGTTTTCCCATTGATCGAGGAGAGTGAAAAGATTGATCTAAAAAACTTAGAAACTGGTTACGAACAGGCTTGTATGGATTTCCCAACTTATACCATAGCTAAGGTGCATGGTAAGATGAAGCCTGCAGAGAAAGATGCAGAAATGGATCGTTTTGTGAAGGGGGAAGCACAAATCATGGTTGCAACAACTGTAATAGAGGTAGGAGTTAACGTTCCAAATGCTTCAGTGATGGTGATTCATAATGCAGAACGATTTGGCTTGTCTCAACTTCATCAGCTCCGAGGAAGGGTAGGAAGAGGGGCTGAGCAGTCGTATTGTATTCTAGTTTCTAGTTATAAGTTAAGTGAGGAGACGAGACGAAGGTTAGCTATAATGGTTGAAACAAACGATGGTTTTGAAATAGCTGAGGCGGACTTGAAGCTGAGAGGACCAGGAGACTTAGAGGGAACTCAACAGAGTGGTGTTGCTTTCGACTTAAAGATAGCAAGCATTACAAAAGATGGGCAGCTGTTACAATATGTACGTGATATAGCCTCCAAAATAATTTTAGAAGACCCTCAATTGGTTAAAAATAAAAATAGGGTGTTGTTAAAACAACTTGATAATCAGAAGAAAGGAAAAATAAATTGGGGGGTTATAAGTTAAAAACATGCTTTTATTTTAGTTTTTTAACGGCATATTGTATATATTTCTCCCTTGTTTTGTGAACCTATTTAAAAAATGAGTTGGAAAAATTAGGTCGTCTTATCAAAAAAAGATTATCTTTGGAAATTTAGTGAAAAACTGTGTTACCTAATTCGAAATATTATTCATGATTGAAAGAACACTCGTTTTATTAAAGCCTTGTACCATACAACGCGCTTTAATTGGAAAAATAATCGCACGATTTGAGAGAAAAGGCTTAAAAATAGTAGGCATGAAGATGATGCAGTTAACAGATGAACTGCTTAATGAACACTATGCCCATTTAAGTGGTAAGTCTTTTTTTGGAAGAGTAAAGGATTCGATGATGGCAGCACCTATTGTAGCATGTTGCTTAGAGGGGGTTGATGCAATTCAGGTTGTGAGGGACTTAACGGGACCTACCAATGGACGTCTTGCTGCTCCAGGAACGATTCGTGGCGACTTTAGTATGAGTTTCCAAGAGAATATTGTCCATGCTTCAGACTCTTCAGAAGCGGCAACAGCAGAGTTGAAACGATTTTTTAAAGAAGAAGAACTATTCGATTATAAGCAGGTAGGTTTTGATTATCTATATGCTAATGACGAATTTTAACCTATTAGATAGTAAATGTAATGAGTTTTAATACGATTAGAACTGTTTTAGCAGCAGCCTTTTTAGGTTTAAGTCTAAATTCATTTTCTCAAGACTTGATAGCTAGACAAGCTCCTATAGACAGAAAATTAACGGCTGTAGACTCTTTAATGTTGCAGAAGCAGATTAAAGCTGAAAAGGAAGAATATCCTGCATTAAGCTTGTATCAAACGTGGAACAATAAGTATGTTCATGCTTACGGAGATGAGGTAAAGATACCTGAGACTTATCAGATAGAGTTGTCTGATTTCTGTATGCCAACGACTAGTACACGAATAACCTCTCCTTTTGGACCCAGATGGAGAAGAATGCATAAAGGTATTGATATTAAAGTAAATGTTGGAGATTCTATTGTAGCGGCTTTCGATGGTAAGGTACGTATCGTGAAGTATGAACGAAGAGGATACGGTAAGTACATTGTTATTCGCCACAGTAATGGGTTAGAGACTGTTTATGGTCACCTATCTAAACAATTGGTTGAGGAAAATCAGGTTGTTAAAGCTGGTGAACTGATTGGATTAGGAGGTAACACTGGAAGATCTACCGGTTCTCATTTGCACTTTGAAACAAGATTCTTAGGAATTGCTATAAATCCTGCATTAATGTTTGATTTCCCTAATCAGGATATTGTTGCAGATACTTACACTTTTAGAAGAACAGGTAATAGTTCTGTAGGAGCAAGAAGAAATATTGCTTCGAATAGTGGAGGTTCAATTCAGTATCACAAGGTAAAAAGAGGGGATACGTTATCTAAAATTGCATCTCAACGTGGTGTTAGCGTAAGTAAGTTGTGTTCTTTAAATAAAATTACTAGAACAACTATTTTACGTCCAGGACAAGTTCTTAGGTGTTCTTAATGAAATGAAAAGAAATAGAGGGAGGGAATCTTTAGCTAAAGATTCCCTTTTCCTTTTTATGAATTAATCACTACCTTTGTAAAACACTTACTTCATTAGAATTATGAAAGATACTCAAAAACAATTTGAGCACGTTGTTGCTCTATGCAGAGACCTCTTCTCTAAAAAGCTACACGACTATGGAGCTGCTTGGAGAATCTTAAGGATACCCTCGGTTACAGATCAGATTTATATAAAAGCTAATCGGATTCGAAGCATCGAAACGAAAGGGGTTAGTCTAATTGATGAGGGAATTAAGGGAGAGTTTATAGCTATTGTTAACTATGGCATAATTGGCTTGATTCAACTGGAGTTAGGTCCAGCAGATACAGCTGATATTACTGAGGAAGAGGCTTTAGCTCTTTATGATAAGCATAGTACAGCAGCCTTAGAGTTAATGCTTGCCAAGAACCATGATTATGATGAAGCTTGGAGAGGGATGCGGATAAGTTCATACACAGATCTTATTTTGATGAAGATTTATCGTACCAAGCAGATTGAGGAGCTAATGGGGAAAACTTTGGTTTCAGAGGGCATTGATGCTAATTATATGGATATGATAAATTACTCTGTTTTTGGTTTAATTAAATTAGAATTTGAAAATAAGTAATCGAAATATAAGAATAATTGTATCTGTAGCTAGGATTCTTTTAGCTCTGGCTTTTATCTTTTCTGGATTTGTGAAGAGCATAGATCCACATGGAACTGCGTACAAGATAGAGGACTACACTACAGCTTTTGGAATATCACAATGGATTCCAGCATTCTTTTATATGGTTACTTCTCTCTTACTCTCGGTAGGAGAGCTAATATTAGGGCTTTTCTTACTGTTGGGATTAAAGCGTAAGATAACGTCTACACTCTTGCTTATCTTGCTACTTTTGATGACTCCATTGACACTCTATCTTGCTTTGGCAGATCCTGTTTCTGACTGTGGATGTTTTGGCGATGCTTTATTATTAACAAATTGGCAAACCTTCTTTAAAAATATAGTATTGTTGGGGCTATCTGTTTTATGTTTTAAATTCAGAACGCTAATAACTCCCTGTTTTTCATTTCATACGGAGTGGATAAGCTCGCTTTATATTGCACTATTCTCATTGGGGTTAGCTCTTTATTGTCTATATTATTTACCGGTATTAGACTTTAGACCTTATCGGATTGGAGCTTCTATACAAGAAGAGATGGAGTTAAAGGAGGGAGAGACTCCTCCGGTTTTAGAGACTTATTTTCTCTTAGAGAAAAATGGTGAGAGGAGAGAGTTTACCGCCAGTAATTACCCAGACTCTACTTGGACTTTTTTGAGTTCTCGCTTGGTGGAAATAGAGAAAGGGGCAACACCTAGAATTCAGAATTTCTCCTTGCAAGAGGTTGAAACAAAAGAGGACCTTACCGATAAAATTCTTTTGGATAAGAGCTACTCTTTTTGGTTGATAATGCCTCGCATAGTAGATGCTGATGATAGTAATATAGACTTAATTAATGAGGTTTATGATTATAGCACGGAACATGGCTATTCATTTTACGCAATAACCTCTTCCTCTTCAAAAGAGATTGATACTTGGCGGGAGAAGACTGGAGCTGAATATCCATTTTTATTGTTGGATGAAATTGAGTTAAAAACGATGGTCCGTTCTAACCCAGGCCTTATATTGGTTAAAGAAGGGAAAATTATCAATAAATGGAGCCACAACGACATTCCTGATGAGTATGCTTTGACCGGCAGACTGGAAAATATTGACCTTGGAAACTTAGTATTACGCAATAATACTAAAACGATAATCAAAATACTTAGTATATTTGCAATTCCATTACTTTTGATCTTATTTGCAGATGTTTCAGGAGGATGGATTTTTAAGAAAAGAAATTAATTTTATTAATTGAAAATAAATAGATATGAGAAAGAACATTGTTGCAGGAAACTGGAAAATGAACAAGAATCTTCAAGAAGGTATTGAACTAGCTAAAGAATTAAATGCTATTCTATCTGAAGATAAGCCAAATTGTGATGTAGTGATTTGTACTCCTTTTATTCACTTGGCTTCTGTTACTCCATTAGTTGATGAAAAGCTAATTGGTGTAGGTGCAGAAGATTGTGCTGATAAAGAATCTGGAGCTTATACAGGTGAAACATCTGCGGCTATGATTGCTTCAACAGGTGCAAAATATGTAATTATAGGTCACTCTGAACGTCGTGCTTACTATCATGAGACTTCAGAAATCTTGAAAGATAAAGTAAAATTAGCTTTAGCGAATGGTTTAACTCCTATTTTCTGTATTGGTGAAGTTCTTGCAGATCGTGAAGCGAACAAACAAAATGAGGTTGTTTTAGCACAACTAAAAGATGCACTGTATGACCACTTAACTGCTGAAGAGTTTTCTAAGTTAGTTTTAGCTTATGAACCAGTTTGGGCGATCGGTACAGGTAAGACTGCTACTGCTGAGCAAGCACAAGAAATGCATGCACATATCCGTTCTACTATTGCAGAAAAGTATGGCAAAGAAGTTGCAGAAGGTATTTCAATTCTTTATGGTGGTAGCTGTAAGCCTTCTAATGCTAAAGAAATTTTTGCTAAGAAAGACGTTGATGGCGGACTTATTGGTGGAGCTGCTTTAAAAGCTGCTGACTTTAAAGGCGTAATTGACGGGTTTAAGGCGTAATTATTTTATAAAAGTCACTCTACGTTTTTGTGGAGTGACTTTTCTTTTTTATAAACGTGTGTATTATGAATATAGAAATCAAAAAAATCTTACTAATAGTTACCTTAATTAGTCTCTCCTTATCTTCTTTTGCACAAAAGAACATAGTGAAAGAGTTAAGACAAAATAAACTGGGTGAGGGTAAGGTGCGCATTTTTCAAGATCCACGTTTAGATGTTCTAATCGGTGAAACTCAATTTAAGAGTCTATCGGTAGGTGAACAAAAAGTGATTAAGAGCTCAGGTTACCGGGTTCAAGTTTATACAGGTAATAACTCAAGACAGGCAAGAACTGAGGCAAATGAAGTTGGAAAAAGGGTGAAAGAACTATTCCCTGACTTGAGTGTTTACACTTCGTTTTATCCTCCTAGATGGCTGTGTAGAGTAGGTGACTTTAGGAGTATTGAGGAGGCGGATGCATTAATGCGTCAGTTAAAAACTACAGGGCAGTTTAAAGAGGCTTCTATCGTTAAAGAGCAGATATTAATTCCCCTGTATTAAGAAAAGATGGAATAGAAATGGGTTCAAGTGAGAAAGTAGAGCAGTTAAAAAAACATTATAAGGCAGTTGTTGAATTATTGGGAGAAGATGTTAACCGAGAAGGGTTAATAAAAACCCCCGAGCGTGTTGCTAAGGCTATGTTAACACTTACGAAGGGGTATACAATGAATCCTCATGAAGTGTTACTAGGAGCCAGGTTTAAGGAGGAGTACAACCAAATGGTCATTGTGAAAGACATAGACTTTTTTTCTTTATGTGAACACCATATGCTTCCTTTCTATGGTAAAGCTCACGTTGCATATATTCCAAATGGTTATATTACAGGATTGAGCAAGATTGCTCGTGTAGTTGATATTTTTTCTCATCGATTACAGGTTCAAGAGAGAATGACCTATCAAATTAAAGAGTGTATACAAGAAACACTTAACCCCCTAGGAGTAATGGTTGTGGTTGAAGCCAAGCATATGTGCATGCAGATGCGTGGAGTAGAGAAGCAAAACTCTATAACAACGACTTCTGATTTTACAGGCGCTTTTGAACAGGCTAAAACTCGTGAGGAGTTTATGAACCTAATAAGGCACTCTTAAGAGAGCTTGCTAGATAAGAAATACTCGGTCTCCTAATTTTTTAGCCATTAGTTGTTGAACTTGTTGCAAACTCTGAATTCTTTTCATTATTTGCTCACACTCTTCTTTATTGTTTACTATCTCAGGCTGTTGTAGGGCTAAAAGCATATGCTTTAACTCCTCTTTTACAATTTCACTTTTAAAGTGCATCGTAAGGGTGGATACTAATTCTAGGAGTCTATCCTCTTCTCTGACTATAGTTTGTCCTTTGGTGTGGTATTTGCTTAGCTGATAACGGTTACTGATTAGGTCGGCAGTTAATTTACTGATTTGTGGGTCTGGATGTGCTAGAAAGTATTTTTTAGCTGTGAAATTATCCTCACTAACTTTTTCAATAGCTTCTTGCATAATCTTTCTATGTAGGGGAGTGCGAAAGTTTAAATCATCGATTTTTAGATCGTTGTAGATAAAGGCTATTAACGATACAGGAGTCTCTTCGTTATTTTCATTGTTAGCTATACAGATCACTTTTTCTCCATACCGAACAACCAACTGCATAATCATTCTTTCTAGAATGTAGAAATCGCTGTTCTTATCAACACCTTCAGGTATGTATGATTTGTAGTCGTCGGCTATAGCTTCTTGACTCTCCTCCGTTTTTTTCTCTTTGCTGTTTTTTTGGTCATAAAAACGTTTTTCAACCTCTTTTCTTTTTCTCTTAGCAACTTCTGAGACAAGTACTTTTTCACCAATTCTTAATAGGTTGCTTGTCTCTTTGATGTAGACAGATCTTACAATAGCATCAGGTATTACTGATATACTATCAACAATCTCAGTGATAAGTTGAGCACGTTTAATCGGATCATCTGCTGCATCCTCTATTAAAATATTTGTTTTAAAGCGGATGAAATCGACTTCATTTGTTTTTATATAATCTCTAAACTCGGTTGAGTTATGCTTTTGCGCAAAAGAGTCAGGATCCTCCCCTAAAGGAAGTAGAACAGCTTTTACGTTCATCCCCTCTTTTAAGAGCATATCAATCCCTCTAACAGAAGCCTTTATCCCAGCCTTATCACCGTCGTAAAGGACTGTTACATTTGGGGTGAATCGTCTGATGAGTCGGATCTGTCCAGGGGTTAACGCCGTACCAGATGAGGAAACAACATTCTCGACTCCAGCTTGATTCATTGAAATCACATCGGTATAACCTTCAACAAGGTAACAACAATCCTCTTTGACCATTGCTCTTTTTGCAAAGAAGATACCATAAAGCTCGTTACTTTTATGATAGATTTCGGACTCGGGGGAGTTTACATATTTTGCTAGTTTCTTATTATCACTGCTTAATATTCGACCTCCAAAAGCTACAACCTTTCCTGAGATACTATGTACGGGAAAGATAACTCTTCCTCTAAATCGATCAAGGAGTTGATTGTTGTGGTTAGATGGAAAGCATAGCCCTGTTTTTAATAGATACTCTTTGTCATAGCCTTTTGATAAGGCTTCAGTGGCAAAGGCGTCGTACTGATCCAATCCATAGCCCAATTTGAACTTTGAAATTGTATCATCTCGAAAACCTCTTTTACGGAGATAGGCTAGACCCACACTTTTCCCTTCGTTGGTTTGTAAAAGTGCATTGTGGAAATAATCCAATGCAAAACCATTCACAATGAACATACTTTCTCTAATGCTCCGAGCCTCTTTCTCTTCGTCGCTTAACTCTCTTTCTTGAATTTCAATGTTGTACTTTTTAGCAAGAAAGCGTAGAGCTTCGTAATAGTTCATTTGCTCATGCTCCATAATGAAGTGAACAACATTTCCTCCTTTTCCGCAGCTAAAACATTTACAAATTCCTTTGGCTGGCGATACGCTGAAAGAGGGAGTACGCTCATTGTGAAAAGGGCATAAACCGATGTAGTTTATTCCTCTCTTCCGAAGAGTAACAAACTCAGATACAACCTCTACCAAATCTGCTGTATTTAAAATACGGTCTATTGTTATTTGATCAATCATAGGATAAGAGAATCTAGATTACAAATCTAATTGTATTTTCCATGATAGTCAAACAAAGCCATTCTATTCAATTTTAATTTCACTTATTTAATATTCTCCCTTACAGAGGTGAGGAAAACTTTTAATCGTTGAGCATCTTTAGTCTCGATAATAGCCAACAACTCTTTAAGTCTGTCTCTTATTTGCTCCACTTGTTTAACAGTTCTTGGGTTAAATAGGATCTCTTGTAAAAGGAAATCATCTTCACTTAGCAATCCTTTTGCAATAGCCATATGTTTTTTGAATGTTGTACCAGGTGCTTGTTGATGTTTCATTACGGCTGCAAAGCTTAAGGTAGAAACAAAGGGAATAGATAAAGAGTAGGCTGCCGTCTCATCATGCTCTTCAAAAGAGTATTCAAAGATATTTAATCCGAGCTTGTTGTATAAATCCTTGAAAAAAACCTTTCCCAAGTGATCACTCTCTGTAATGATAATTGCACTTTCATTGCTTAGGTTGTTTAGGCTAGCAAAAGTAGGTCCAAACATAGGGTGTGAAGAGACAAATCTAAACCCAGATTGTTTATAAAATGCTTCGAGTCCGTTTTTTACAGAGGCAATATCACTAATGATACAATCTTGAGGTAGAACAGGGAGTATTTTCTCAAAAGCCTCTATTGTATATTTTACAGTAACTGCATTAATGACAAGCTCAGGTTGAAACTCCTCTATCTCCTTAAGAGAGGTAAATCGATAGGTATTATATACAAATCTCAATTGATAGGGATTGGTATCGTATACTGCTGTTTCATGTTCAAAACTTAAAATATCTGTAAAAAAAGAGCCCATTTTACCAGCTCCTAGAATAAGGATTTTCATTGGTTTACTGTTTCTGATTGATGATTTCTATCTGTTGTCTAACCGACTCTTCATGAATCGTTTCAAACAACTGTTTAATAAATTCGGCATCAAGACCACAAGATTCTCCCTGTATGCCTCTTTTGTTTAAAATTTCGTTATAACGTCCAGTTTGAAGCACACTAATGTTGTGTTCCTTTTTGTATGTTCCAATCTCTTTTGATATTCTTAATCGTTTAGCTAAGATTTCTATGAGTTGAGTGTCACAATCGTCTATTTGGTTTCTCAGCAAGCTTAGATTCTCAGTGGTTTGGATACTTTTTCTAATGACTAACAGATTTAAAATATACTCCAAAACATCAGGGGTTACTTGTTGCGAAGCATCACTCCACGCTTCGTCTGGTGAGCAATGGCTCTCAATGACTAAGCCATTGAAATTTAGATCCATTGCCTGCTGACTAATTGATGCTATTAACTCTCTTTTACCTCCAATATGGCTTGGGTCACAAAACAAGGGAAGATTAGGTATCCTACGTCTGAGTTCTATAGGTATATGCCATTGTGGTAAGTTTCTATATATCTTTTTCTCGTAACTACTAAAGCCTCTATGAATAGCTCCTAATCTTCTGATACCTGCATTGTAGATTCGCTCTAAAGCTCCAATCCATAGCTCTAAATCGGGGTTGACGGGATTCTTTACAAGTACAGGGATATCCACTCCACGTAGTGCATCGGCAATTTCTTGTACAGCAAAAGGATTGGCAGCAGTTCTTGCTCCTATCCATAAAATGTCTATACCTGCTTTTAATGCCTCGTACGTGTGTTTTGCTGTGGCTACCTCTGTAGAAACATACATACCTGTCTCTTCTTTGACAAGCTTTAACCAGGAGAGACCTTTAACACCAACACCTTCAAATCCTCCTGGTTTGGTTCTTGGTTTCCAGATTCCGGCTCGAAAAAGCTTAATGTTTTTATCGGCCAATAACTTAGCTGTTTGTAAAACCTGTTCCTCTGTCTCCGCACTACATGGACCTGCTATAACAATAGGTCTCTCTTCGGAAACTCCTGGTAAAACAAGTGATTCTAGTTCCATTGTATCTTATTTTTTATTGTTTTCTCTATTCTTTGTTGTGCCTCTATCAATCTCTCTTTTGAACAGCAGAGCGATAGGCGTATATAACGTTCTCCATTGCTGCCAAAGATAAATCCTGGTGTAATAAATACCCTGGCTTGATTAAGAACTAACTCTGTTAGCTCTTCTACATTTCTGTAAGAACTTGGTATCTTCGCCCAAAGAAATAGCCCTACCTGGTCCTTGCTGTATGTGCAACCTAACATCGTAGCAATATTCATAGCAATTTCTTTTCTTTGCGCATATTCAAAATTATTGTTGGAATACCAGAAGCGATCTGTTTCTAAGGCTTTAGAAGCAGCTACCTGTATCGAACGGAACATGCCACTATCTATGTTGCTTTTAACTTTTAAGATCCAGTTGATAAAGGTAGCATTTGTTCCTATCATTCCTACTCTCCAGCCCGGCATGTTATGACTTTTACTCATTGAGTTAAACTCGATACAATACTCTTTTGCTCCTGGTACACTTAATATACTCATGGGACTATCATTGAGGATGAAACTATAAGGATTGTCGTTAACAATTACAATCCCATTTTTCTTTGCGAACTCCACTAACTTATTGAAGAGTCCAGTAGAAGCATTAGCTCCTGTGGGCATATTAGGGTAATTTGTCCACATTAACTTTACATCACTTAAATCCATCTGGTTTAATTGATTAAAATCGGGCATCCATCCAAGCTCTTCTACTAAATCATAATAGATAACCTCTGCTCCAAGTAATTTACTTAAGGAACTATAGGTAGGATATCCTGGATTGGGTACTAAAACTTTTTCCCCAGGGTTTACAAAAGCTAAGGTAACATGTAGAATTCCCTCTTTTGAACCAATTAGAGGTTGGATTTCTGTGTCGGGATCTAGATCAACATTGTACCACTCTTTATACCAGTTAGAAAAAGAATGGCGTAGCTCAGGAATTCCAGTATAAGGTTGGTATCCGTGTGAACTAGACTCGTGTGCCGAGTGGCAGAGCGTTTCTATAACCTCTTCAGAGGGGGGGAGGTCAGGACTCCCCACACCTAAACTAATGATATCTTTTCCCGCCTTATTTAAGCAGGCAACCTCTTTGAGCTTTTTTGAGAAATAGTACTCTTGGATTGATGCTAATCTTGTGGCAGGTTGTATTGAATGATGATTATTTCTTGAATTTTGCATATTCTCCTATAATTTTTAGTTCACTGATTTGTGGCGCAATCTCTACAAGAGCTTGTTGATATTCATTCCTATTGCTAAAGGATACAGTGATGTAAAATTGATATTCCCAAGGACGTCCAATGATTGGTAGAGACTGTATCTTTGTAAGATTGATGTTATGTCTAGCTAAAATCGATAGAATAGTGGCCAAACTTCCTGTTGTATGGGGTAAGGTAAACACTAGGCTTGCAGTATCTACTGCATGATGATTGTTCTTAGCCAAGTCATGATCAGGGTGGACGATGATTAAAAAACGGGTATAGTTTTGTTTGTTTGTTTCGATTCCTTTTTGGAGGACTTTTAAACCAAATACCTCAGCAGCTAGAATAGAGCAGATTGCGGCATGTCCCATTAATCTTTTCTTAGCAATGAGTTTTGCACTTAGTGCTGTATCCTCCACCTCAACTATCTTAAGCTGTGGGTGTTCTCTTAGAAACTGGGTACATTGCATTAAAGCGATAGGGTGTGAATTAACTTCGTTCAGGGTTGTTAAGTCATCTTCAGGTAAGCAGGCAATGCAGTGTGAAATACGCAGCTTATGCTCTCCAATGATTTTAACATTGTTCTTCCTCATTAATTCATGATTCTGTAGTAGACTGCCTGCAATAGTGTTCTCTATAGCTACTATTCCAATTCCTTCAGGGTTTTGCTCAATGAAAGCAAAGATATCCTCAAAAGTTGAACAGCAGATGAGTTCTACCTCCTCTTTAGGGAAGAACTCTTTTGCAGTGATTGCGTGATAAGAGCCCTCTATTCCTTGAATTGCTACTTTTTTCATAGTTTGTATATAAAAAAAGTCCCACTCAATATTGAGCGGGACTTTTACTATTTAATATGTTTCTTAACCGTTTAAATAACACATACAAATTCCCGCTCTACTTTTTGGTAAAAGTAAAAGTAAAAGAAAAAATATGTGTAAGTAAAAAGGTTCATTACTCTCTTTTATTAGAACTATTTTTACAAATGTATAACTTTTGTATTAGAAAACGAATGTTTTGCTGTTTTTTTGTGGAAATATTATTTTGAAGTAAATGTTCCAGATAGTTGCTGGAGTTCTTCAGGCTTAAGCTCAACAGCTTGCTGTAAGTATTTACTAGCCTCCTCCTTTTTACCGCTAAGCACAGCTATTTTAGCCCTCACTGTTAAAAGATCAACAGATTCAGGTAAGAGCTCGAGACCATCCTCTACACATTTATGGGCAAGCTCAATTTCATTTCTATTGATATAAAGATTACCCAGTTGGACATAAGCCCTCTCTGCAAAAGGATTTAAAGCAATTAACTGTTGGTAGGTAGTTATAGCCTCATCTTCTTTGTTGATCTTTTGAAAGACTTCAGCTTGTAGTTCTAGAGCACCTTCATGTTCTGGTTGAATGCTGAAAATTTCATCAAGGTCAGTAGAACACTCTTTATATTGCATTAATAAAACAAGTAATTGAACCCTAAGCAATCTAGCTTCAATGAAATGAGGATCTTGAGTAATGGCATTAGATACCTCTACCATGGCCTGTATTAAATCGTTTTCCTCTTTATAGGCAATAGCAAGCATATAATTGAAGAAAGATGGGTTTTCAGCTTTTTCTACTCCAAGTAGGCTATATTTCTTCACTTCAGTATAGTTGGATGTGATGTGAAAGAGCTGTGTAAGCGTTTGTAAAGTAGGAAGATGATTGGGCTCTTTTTCGAATAGCTGACTAAATACATCAATCGCTTCATGAAAGCACTCCATCCTTATGTAGGAGTTTCCTAGATAGGTTCTTGTTTCAAAATCTTCTTCTAAATCAAGTGCATGTTCAAAACAAGTTATTGCGAAATCCACTTTCCCCATTTGAAGTGCCCGTATACCATCGTATTTTAAAATTTCGAAATCTTTGTTGGGTTCACTCTTTTTTTCTGTTTTTTTAGTGGATTTAAATAAAGACTTAAATAGATTTGCCATGTTGATAGTAAGAATTAGTGTTAGTTATACTAGGCTAATATCGCCTAAGTTTTCTTTTAGAATACCCTCTTGTGTGAGGTTTCGTATGTTTTGCACAACCAACTCCTGGTTATACTCCTTTAATGTTGCTAGAATATGCGGTAAGGGTTGAGGCCCATTTTTTAGAACCTCCTTTATTTGATCAATTAATCTCTCTCTGTTTAGCTCTTTGCTTCCCCCTCTTTTTAGACAGATATCACATCGTTTGCACTCTTCTGTTCTCTTTTCACCAAAATAGTTTAGAAGTAACCTGCTTCTACAAGTTTGTGTAGACTGCAAGTAGTTTAACATTGCATTTATACGCTCTTCATACCGCTCTTTTCGGTCGTCATATATTTTTCTGTCAATGTGTATGTATTTCGTATCAACCCTAGCTTTGCTATAGATAATATAGGGGGTGTTTTTTCTTGGTATATAGTGCACGATTCCTTTTTGAGCCAGTATCTTTAGTGTTTGATAGACCTGACTCTGCGTACAACCACATCTACTAGCAAGTAAAGATTCATTGATATAGGCATAGTCTGTAAAAATACCTGTGTAAGATCTCAACAACGTTTGAATAATGAGATCTGTTTGCGTATCACTGTTCAGGTGGTGATAGAGACTTTCTCGGTGAATTTTAAAAAGCAAGCGAGAGGTGTTGTCTTGCGTATCAGTATATTCAATGTAACCAGCCAATGATAATATGCGCAATGCACTATCAACAGGAACAGGGAAAAATTTAAACTTTTTACAAAAATCGGCTATATCAAATTCTAGTTTGCACCCTTGTCCATCGCCCATAGCCATTTGAAAATAGTATTGTAACTTTTCATAGACTGTTTTAATATACTCTCGATCAGGGAAATTATCTGTAACCCTTTTCTTGAGCTGAATATTATCTGACTTGGCATAGAGAATGATGGATTGAGCACTCTTTCCATCTCTTCCTGCTCTACCTGCCTCTTGAAAATAGGCCTCTATAGAGTCGGGAATATCGATATGAATAACGAGTCGGACGTTAGATTTATCAATTCCCATCCCAAAAGCATTTGTAGCAACAATGCATTGTATCTTCTCCTCCTGCCACTCTTTTTGTCGCTTATCTTTTACTTCGTTTGATAAGCCAGCATGGTAGAAGGTCGACGGTATCCCTATTCTTGTTAAGAACTGCGCTATCTCCTTAGTTTTACCTCTGTTTCTTGTGTATACAATAAAACTTCCTTGAAAATTTTCCACCAATTTATGTAGAGAATCCTCTTTGTTTTCAGTAGGGAGAACACGATAAGCTAGGTTCTCTCTAGCAAAACTCATAGATATGACATTCTCTTTAGGAAAGGAGAGTTGCTGTTGAATGTCTTTTACAACAGTTGGAGTTGCTGTTGCTGTTAAGGCTAATACCGGGGTGTTGGGAAGGTAGTTCCTTATTTGGGTGATGTTTAAATAGGCTGGACGAAAATCATAACCCCATTGTGAGATGCAGTGACTCTCATCCACTGTAATAATAGAAACATTTAATGACTTCAGCTTTTGAAGGAAAAGCTCAGTTTCCAATCGTTCGGGAGAGACATATAGAAACTTATAATCACCAAAGATACAATTATCTAAAGCTATAATAATCTCTTGCCTACTCATTCCGGAGTAGATGGCAGTAGCTTTAATCCCTCTTCTTCTTAAGTTTTGTACCTGGTCCTTCATCAAGGCTATGAGTGGAGTAATGACAAGACAAATTCCAGGCTGTGCCAAAGCAGGAACTTGAAATGTAATGGACTTCCCTCCTCCCGTAGGCATAAGGCCTAGTGTGTCATCTCCTTGGCCAATACTTTCAATAATGGCTTCTTGCTTACCTCTGAAAGAGGTGTACCCCCAGTACTTTTCTAAAATGTCAAGGTATGTTTTTGAGATACTCAACTTTTTAGTCTTTTAAATTTCCTCTTCGGAGGGACGTATTGCTTCAATTTGAAGTTGTACCTCTCCTTTTTTATAGATGTTTTCTTCTATGGTGTAACAAATGTCAAAAGAGCGTCTCGACTTAATGTATCGTACATGTCCACTCTGTCCAAAAGCTATGCCATTCATAACTTTACTTGAGTGATTGTCTACTAGTTCTAGCTTGATGTGCTCCTGTCTCCTCCCTACCACCTTACTTGTTCCATAATCGTACACATCGTGTGTATAGAAAATAGGTTTTTTATTAAGAGGTCCATAGGGGTTAAACTTCTTCAACATATGAAAAAAACTGCTGGTTATTTGTTTAAAATGCAGCTTTTCATCAATGTGAATCACAGCATTCCTCTGTTCTGGAAGGATGTGTTGATGTACAAAAGCTTCAAACCTTTTTGCAAATTCAGGTACCTTATCTACCTGTAAAGATAAGCCCGCTGCATAAGTATGCCCTCCAAAACTATCTAGTAAGTCTTTACAATGTTCTATGGCCTTGTATACATCAAATCCAGGCACAGATCTTGCAGAACCGGTAGCAATACCATCCGACTGAGTTAAGACAACGGCAGGTCTATAATAGGTTTCAGTAAGTCGAGAGGCTACTATTCCAATAACTCCTTTGTGCCAATCTTTATTGTACAAAACAATAGATCGCTTTGATTCAAAATCTTCAATGTTTGCAACAACCTCTATGGCCTCCTCTGTAATAGCCTTGTCTAAATCTTTTCTAGTCTCATTGTATTCGTTTATCTGATTGGCTCTTTTAAGCGCTTCAGAGAAATCTTTTTCAACGAGCAGGTCAACAGCCTCTTGTCCGCTTTCAATTCTACCAGAGGCATTTAGTCGAGGACCAATTTTAAAGATAATATCATTAATAGAAAGCTTCCTATCTACCAACCCACAAATGTCAATAATAGCCTTTAATCCAACACTAGGATTACTATTTAATTGACGCAATCCATGGTAAGCAAGAATTCGATTCTCGCCCATTATTGGAACAATGTCCGAAGCTATACTAACAACAACTAAATCCAAGAGAGGTATGAGGTTGTGAAACTCTATATTATTGCTTAATGCAAAAGCCTGCATAAACTTAAAGCCAACTCCACATCCAGAAAGATGCTCATACGGATAGGTGTTATCTTTACGTTTGGCATTTAGTATGGCTACTGCAGGAGGTAGCACCTCATCTGGCACATGGTGGTCGCAGATGATGAAATCAATACCTTTCTCTTTCGCATACTGTATCTCTTCAGTTGCTTTAATTCCACAGTCTAATACAATGATTAGGTTCACACCTTGTTTATGTGCATAGTCTATTCCTTGGAAAGAGACACCATATCCCTCGTCATTGCGATCTGGAATATAATATTCTATATTTGAGTAATATTGTTGAATGAACTTATAAACTAAGGCTACTGCTGTAGTACCATCAACATCATAATCTCCATACACGAGGATTTTTTCTTTCTTACCCATAGCAAGGTTTAAACGATCTATTGCAATGTCCATATCGTTCATCAAAAATGGATCGTGAAGGTCTCTCAACTGTGGCTTGAAGAACTTCTTCATCTCTATAGAAGTAGTTATTCCTCTTTGTACAAGGAGTTTAGCAATGATAGGATCAACTCCTGTCTCTTGCGCTAGCTCTTGGCTTAGCTGCATTTGCTTGGATGTAATGGGGGTTCGTTTCCATTCGTAATTCATTTTATATATTGTTTTTTTCTTTTCTTCAGCAAGGAGAGGAGTCTACTTTATAGAATCCTCTTCAATTTGGTAAAATTACGAAAAAAGATCGAACATATAGGGGTAAAAGAGAGATTTTATCTGTTGCTAAAACAGGGGGTTTTTTCTTTTTTTTTTCATGAAAAAAGCCTGTGTTTTCATGGAGAAAAGAGTTGGAAAGTTAGATTAGTTCCTCCTCTTCAAAAAGTGTGATGGCTTTTTTCCAGTCCTCTTGCAGCTCTTTTGATTGGTGCTTTTTTACATCATAGGCAACCATAACCGAGTGGCAAACACACTTAATCTCCTTTGTAGTTAAATCTATAATCTGTTGGAAAAGATCAAAACTTTTATTACCTATACGTGATACTTTTGTTTGCACAGCTATTTTGTCTTCAGAAAAGATTTGTGAGAGGAAGTCGACCTCAATATGAGCCACAACGATTCCATCTATATCCCAGTCAATATGTGGGCATACATAGTTAAAGTACTCGGTTTTTCCGAGGTCAAAAAAGGTGAAGAATATGGCATTGTTTACATGTCCAAATTTGTCAATATCATTGAACCTTAATTGGATAGGTAGTGTGTGCTTGAATTTAGTCTCTTTCATATCTTTATATAAACTATTTTTTCCTATTGTCATACAAAAATACTATTTTTGTTAGTTATTCCTAATGAATAAAATTCAACACAATGATAGAAGATATAAAAAAGTGCTGTGAAGTGCTTGAAAAGGGGGGGGTTATACTATATCCCACCGATACAATATGGGGATTAGGCTGTGATGCGACCAATCCTGATGCGGTAAAAAGAGTGTATGAAATCAAAAGGAGAGCCGATTCAAAAGCGATGCTTGTATTAGTAGACTCTGAGGTGAAAGTTGATTTTTATGTGCGTGATGTCCCTCCTATTGCTTGGGACCTATTAGAGGTCGCAGTAACCCCACTTACGATAATTTACTCTGGAGCAAGAAATCTCGCTCCCAATTTAGTCGCAGAGGATGGTAGTGTTGGAATGCGTATTACACATGAGGAGTTCTCTCAGAAACTTTGTCGGCGTTACAGGAAGGCTATAGTTTCAACCTCTGCAAACTTTAGTGGAGAGCCAGCTCCAGCTAATTTTAGTCAAATCAATGAAGAGTTGAAAGGGTTGGTAGATTATATAGTTACTTACCGACAAGACGACTTGTCGGCTCCACAGCCCTCTAGTATTTTAAAAGTAGAGGAAGATGGCGTAATTACAATCATACGCAAATAGTTCACTTTATTCATTCA
>JASLCM010000258.1 GCA_030151845.1 Bacteroides sp. | reverse complement strand
CTACCCCTATTGCTTCAACCTCTTGGATATTAGTAGGACAACGCATTCCACAAACTTTAAGCTTTAGCATAAGCGAAGCATCTCTTGGAGTAACAAACTGGGATCGTTAGATTTCATTAATGACGATCCTATTAAGAAGTTTCGAAAGCCAGCCTTTTTTAAAGTTTCTAACTCATAGGTGGAGTGTATGCCACTTTCTGCTACTGCAGGTATAGATGTAGGGAGCTTGTTGATTAGTTGGATAGCATTGGACAAGTCGACTTTAAAGGTAGTTAGATCCCGGTTGTTTATTCCAACAATATCGGGTTTATAGGCTATATATGGTAGTTCTTTCTCTTCGTGAATCTCTAATAAAACCTCAAGGTTTAGTGCATGTGCTTCACGGATTAACTCTTGGCACTCCTGCGGACTAAGTGCTGCTGCAATGAGTAAAACAGCATCGGCTCCCTGTTGATTAGCAAGGTGAAGTTGATAGGGGTCAAGAATGAAGTCTTTCATTAAGACAGGCAGTTGACTACTTTTTTTGGCTCGCTCTAAAAAACTAAGGTCTCCTTTGAAAAAGGTTGTATCGGTAAGTATAGATAGTGCAGCAGCACCTCCAGCCTCATAAGCAGCAATCATCTCTTCTAAACTTCTTTGGTGATCAATTTCTCCTTCTGAGGGGGAACTTCGCTTAAACTCGGCGATAATTCCCATCTTTTTCTCCGTTAAGGCTAACTTTAGTGATCGTTTTTCTCTCTTCTCTTGGAGATGAAGAGGAAGGGGATTTTCACGCTTCATTTTCTCCACCTCTCTTCTTTTATGAGTTAAGATTGTTGTTAAATAGTGATGCATATTATTAGGTATTTAGAGTAATAAATTGTTTTAAATTTCTATAGGCAGCCCCACTCTTTATGGATTCTCTCGCTATAAAGAGGCAATCTTCAATTCCCTTTTTATTTTCAAATAGACGAATGGCAAAGGCTGCATTTGCCAAAACGGCACTCTCTTGTTCCTGAGTAGCTTCTCCTTTTAAGACCTTTAGGAAGATCTCTTTTGCATCCTCTTTTGACTGAATGGATAGTGCAAGAGGGTCTATTTGATGCATACCTAACTCCTCTGGAGCGTAAATACGTTCTCCTTTAGGGGTGGAGGTAATGAAGGAAGAGGTTAGGGAAATTTCATCATAGCCATCTAAACTATGCACTACGCAGAAATTGGTAGCAGTGTGCTGGTAGCTATAGGTATAAAGCTTAAAAAGAGCCAAGCTGTAGACCCCCAAGAGTTGGTGCTTGGGTTGTATCGGACTAATAAGTGGGCCAAGGATATTGAAAAGAGTACGTACTGCTAAAGCACTGCGAACAGGAGCGACTCTTTTCATTCCTTCGTTAAAGAGCGGGGCATGAAGAAAGGCTATATTGGCTCTCTCTAGGCTTTTTTGATTGATGCTCTTTTCTGTATTGAACTTTACTCCTAAAGAGCTAAACAAATCACTAGAACCACTGGGAGATGTCACTGAAACATTCCCATGTTTTACCACTTTATATCCAGCCCCTGCAACAACAAAAGCCGTCGTTGTTGAGATATTAAAGCTGTTTTTTCCGTCACCTCCTGTACCAACAATATCAACCACTTCGTTTGGAAGATCTACGTTCCTAGAGAGATCAAGAAGTGCCCTTCTAAAGCCATAGATTTCATCTACAGTTATGCTTCTCATCAAAAAAACGGTGGTAAATGCGGCAATTTGCTCAGCTGGAGTTTCTCCGCTAATGAGCCTTTTTAGGCTTGTATAGGCCTCCTCTTTGGTTAGCGTTTGGTGTTCGATTAATTTTTCTAAAATATTCTTCATCCTCTTAATCTTTTAATTCATTAGCTGCCTGTATAGCCAGTTGTAGTGCTTTTAGTTTGTTATCAACCTCTTTGAATTCATTCTCAACACTGCTTTGTGCAACAATGCCACTACCTGCTTGGAAAGAGAGCTCGTTGTTTTGGCTGATAAAGGTGCGGATAACTATGGCTTGGTTGACCTCTCCGTTGAAGCCTATAGAACCTATCGATCCTCCATAGACCTCTCTCTCTTCCTGTTCAATCTCTCTAAGAAGAGCTATGGCCTCTTTTTTTGGAAAACCGCTAACAGTGCCAGCGGGGAATGTTCTAAAATAGGCTTCGATTGGGGATAGCTCCTTTTTTAGCTTTCCTCGGATTCTACTTACCAGATGGATTACATGGCTGTATTTTTGTACACGTTTGTAAAAAATTAGCTTGCTTTTATCGCATAGTTCATCGAGTTCTCGTTTAACGAGGTTTACAAGCATATCGTGTTCTATATTCTCTTTGCTATCATTGAGGAGAAACTCTACTGCTTTTTTATCCTCCTCTTCATGATCTCCTCTTGCAACAGTTCCCGCAATAGGATCAATATGAATCTCTCCTTTTTCGATTTTGCAATGGGTCTCTGGAGAGGATCCGAAGATTCGATAACTGCCAAAGTCGAAGTAAAAGAGGTAAGGGGAGGGATTTATGTTTCGCAAGGCACGGTAGACTTTAAAATCATCGCCCTCGAATTTCTGTTTGAAGGATCGCGACAGTACCAGCTGATTAATTTTTCCCTCTTTACAAAGTGCTATACCTTTTTGGATGGCGTTTTTCTGTTCACTATCTGTTGTTGTGCTGTATATAGCTCCTTTTGAGAAGAAATTGTAGCAGGAGAAGTTACGATTCTCTATAATGGTGATAAACTGGTCTAGCAGGCTCTCTTCATTATTTGTTAGCTCTATAAGTAGAATCTCTTTGTTGATTGGGTTAAAACGGATCACATATTTATAGAGGATGTAATGCAAATCAGAGGTATTCTCTTTTAGAGAATCTTTGTAGTTTGGAAGATTAAAGAGCGAGTGTACAATGCGGTAAGAGGTGTATCCAAAAAGGTTACATAACTCTTTGTGTTCACCCTGAAAAGAGAACTGTTGGGTAAAGTCATGAACTGTATCACTAATCTGCTTTCCTTGCAGTATCTCTTCTTGATAATCGGAATCGGGATAATGAAGAAAAACCTTCTCTCGATCTATGCGAATTGAAGCAAGAGGTTGAATACCTATGTAGGAATAAGAGTTGTCGGGGTCTGTTAGATCTGTACTCTCTAAAAGACAAGATTGTGGATATAGGTTTCTTACCTTCAAATAGACACCAATAGGCGTTTGTAGGTCACCTATAATTTGTTTGCTGTTTACTGTAAAGTTAAATTGATTTTTCATTTCTCGTTTTGTTTGTTGTAGTTTAAATAGGTGTTTATGTCTTTATCTCCCCTTCCTGATACAGTTACAATCACTAGGTCATTGGGTTGGAAAGGAAGTTTAGGTAAAAGAGCCAAAGCATGGGCCGACTCTAATGCGGGAATGATTCCTTCCAGCTGTGTAAGTTCGTAGGCTGCTTGAATCGCTTCATCGTCGGTTATTGCAATCACTTTAGCACGTTTTGTATGGGCTAAATGGGCATGTAAAGGTCCAACGCCAGGATAATCTAAACCAGCAGATATGGAGTAGGGCTCTTGGATTTGTCCATTCTCATCTTGAATAACATAGGTATAAGAGCCATGAATAATCCCTTTTTTGCCCACCTGAATGGTTGCAGCTGTCTGTTTCGTATCAGCTCCTAATCCACCTGCTTCTGCGAGCACTATTTTAACCGATGGATTGTCTAAATAGTGGTAGATAGTTCCTGCCGAATTACTTCCTCCACCTACGCAAGCAAGTAAATAGTTGGGCTCCCTTTCTGGTTCTTTTTGAGCCAATTGTTCTTTGATCTCTTTCGATATAATGGATTGAAAACGGGCAACAATATCGGGGTAGGGATGGGGACCGACGGTTGAACCTATCAAATAGTAGGTATCAGAAGGGTTGCAACACCAGTACTGGATCGCCTCTGTAGTGGCATCCTTAAGGGTGCAACTCCCCGAGTGAACTGGTATGACTTTTGCACCAAGCATCTCTATTTTTTGAACGTTAATGTGTTGTCTTTCCATATCTTTAGAACCCATAAAAATAAGACAGGGAATGTTCATCAAAGCGCACACTGTTGCCGTTGCAACTCCATGTTGGCCAGCTCCAGTCTCGGCAATAATTCGTTTTTTACCCATCTGCTTAGCAAGGAGAATCTGTCCAATAGTATTGTTTATTTTATGCGATCCTGTGTGATTTAAGTCCTCCCGTTTTAAGTAGATCCGAGTACCATACTTCTTTGAAAGTCGGCTGGCTAAGTAGAGTGGG
>JASLCM010000256.1 GCA_030151845.1 Bacteroides sp. | reverse complement strand
GGATAGAATAGAAGTTTCCTAAACTTTAGATCCGGGTTCGATTCCCGGCAAGACTACTTCTTTCATTTTTCAACAGGGTTGTTTCAAACAGCCCTGTTTTTTATTTTATATGGCTCAAACACCTATCTTCCATTTATTCGTAAAGCATCCTAACGAATCACCCTTTTGCTCTTAAGACTTCACCGCTTAATAAGGAGCATTCTAGTGAAAACATTGGAGCTCTTTAGCGATATAGGCATAAAAAAAAGGTCCAGACGCGTCTGGACCTTTCATAGACTTCCAATTAATACTGGATGCCCTTTTCTCTTATTTTAAAAGCCTCATAAACTCTGAATTTGTAAAGTATTTCACAAACTCTAAGTCGGTAGCAGCCTTTTTAGCCAATGCTGGTTCTTTTGCAATAGCGCTTTTTAAACTAGACATTACAGTAGATGCATTGTTTGTTCTTGCACCTAAAACAGCCATTAAGTAATCTGTATAACCGTCTGGATTAGGAATGCTTTGTAATGTATTCTTAGCTTTATTGTAATCTTTTGCAAGGATTTGAGCCAATGCAGCACTATTTGTTTTCGCATCACCAAATGAGTTTACTGCTCTTTGGTATTGTCCTTGTGCTACATATAAGTTACCTAAAGCTTCTCCTAACACTTTAGATCCTGAAGCTTTACCCATGTAAGATTCCGAAGCTTCCTTATCACCCTTTAATAGAGCAATCAGTCCCAAGTTCATGTTAACCTCAGGAGCAGACTCCACAGATTCAGCTTTTCTGAAGAAAGACTCCGCTTTGTTAATATCACCAGCTTCATAAGCCAATCTACCTAAGTTGTTGTAACCACGGAAATCGTTAGGGAAAATTTGAGTAGCCTTTGTGTAGATATCTGCTTGTTTATTAACGTCATCTGTTAAAGTCGCAGCGTAAAGAAGCTCCTCTACATTAAGCTGTTTTGCATCAGATGCTGCTAATTGAGCAATCTCTTCGTCTGATTTTCCAATAATCTCATAATTCACTGTTAAGCGAGAACGTCTCAATTGAGGAAGAACTTCATCTGCTAAAGTTTTATATACAGATGAGATGTTTTTAATCTCTTGCTCTCTTTGTTCTGGGTCTGGATACATAGAAAGAACACGTAAGATTAACTCCTTGTCTTGAATATTTGACTTAGAAACAAGTTCTTGGAATCCTTCCCAGTCTTGAGCAGTATACTTTGAGTCAACTGCAACATCAAGTTTTGAACGTTTTAGTTCATTACTGATTGTTTTAGCTGTATTAGCTTCACGGTTTTCTGCTAATTTTGTATTTAAACCAACACCTCCATCAGGTGAAGCGTAAGCAGAAACCTCTACGTTACTCACTCGTTTGTTAGCAGCACCATCTAATTCCTCTACTTTTTTGTTGAAGTCTTTTGCTTTTCTCAACTCGCTAGCACGTACATTTGCTTGTTGAATCAAGAACATGATGTTCTCCTGGTGTGCATCTTTAATAATACGTTGGAAAGCATCATCTCCATTTGCAGGGTTTGCACTAGATAGCGTATTATTAATTAATTCTGAAGTAGAAATTACCCCATCAGCAATTTTTACTGGAGGAATAGCTACTCTTTTGTTTCCAATACGAGCATAAAACTCTAAAAACAGTTCAGACTTAGCCATTTCTGGAACATAGTCAAAAGATGTTCTCATGGTGTAGTTACCACCCATCTTGTAAGAGATTGTTTGGTTATTTCCCTCTACTTTTTCTCCTTGGAAAACAGTTGATTGTCCTTTAGCTTGTCCGCCATTCCATTTTAATACAGGAACAACTTCGACCACAGCTTTTTTCTTAAAGTATTTCTCAGGGAACTTTCCATTAATTGTTACTGGAACTTTACCTCCCACAGCTTCTAACACTTGAGGTGTTGTCGTAAAATAATCCGAGGCTAATTTGCCCATTTTGCTGCTACAAGAAGATATAGCAACAACCAAAGCCATCAATAATGGCAAGCGCAACTTTTTAATCATCATTAGGATTTAATTAAATGTTTATAATAAAAGCTTAAATATCAATTCTTAGGATAGGAATAAATGTGACCTATGCTATAGGCAAAGATATTAATTCTTACATAGATTGACAAACCATATAGCTGATATTTTAACATAAAAAGAACAGTATCTTAATGCTTCTTTTCGAGTAAATTAAAAGCTCTATGCATATAGCACTAGGTGTTCTTTTTATTCCTTGGATGGTGCTCTAAAATTTCGCTACGCATCCTCTCTCTATCAATATGTGTATATATTTCTGTAGTAGATATGCTCTCGTGACCTAGCATAGCTTGAATCGCCCTTAAGTTAGCACCTCCTTCCAAAAGATGAGTTGCAAACGAGTGCCTAAATGTATGAGGGCTAACATTCTTAGTAATCCTTGCAAACTCAGCAGCTTGCTTTACAATATAGAAAATCATAACTCGAGTTAACGGCCGACCTCTACGATTCAAAAAAAGGAAATCCTGTGCCTCGTTCTGTATGGTTAGTTTGTTTCGGTCCAAAAGATAAAAATCTATCTCTTTTAAAGCTCGCTTAGAAATTGGCACCAACCGCTGCTTATCGCCTTTCCCTACTACACGAACAAACTCCTCCTCCCGATAGATGTTTGAGAGCTTCAAGCCTGTCAACTCACTCACACGCAGACCACAACTGTACAAAACCTCAAGTATTGTTTTGTTACGCTGCCCTTCAGGTTTACTTAGATCGATGCCCCCAATTATAGCATCAATCTCTTCAACAGATAGCACATCGGGAATTTTGAATCCAATTTTAGGAGCTTCTAACAGCTCTGTTGGATCCAAAGCTAATACTCGCTCTAAAAGCAAAAATTGAAAGAAAGACTTTATACCCGAAATTATTCTGGCTTGAGATCTTGGATGTATGCCTATCTCCACTAAACCACCAACAAACTTTTCCAAATGTGACAATTCCAACTCCGTTAAAGAAAGTTTTTCCTCTTCCAGAAAACACAACAATTTGTCAAGATCTGCCAAATAAGCTTCTGTAGTGTTCTGAGACAAGGACTTCTCTAAAAGCAGGTGTTGTTTGTAGGCTAAAATAACATGTTTTAGCCCACTCTTACTCACTTTTTTAATATCAAATCTCATTTATTTTATCTACCTTTGTACTTTCAATTAATGTTCTCTAGGACAAAGGTATATAATAATAAAGTTTTAAGAAGTAAATATGAGGATACAGATTATCAATGGGCCGAATATTAACCTTTTAGGCAAAAGAGAACCTACCATTTATGGTGACTGCCCATTTGAGGATTTCCTAAAAACTATCCAAAATAAATACCCTCACATTCAATTTGACTATTTTCAATCGAACATTGAGGGAGAGCTAATAGACAAGCTTCATGAAGTTGGTTTTCAAGCAGATGGCATCATTTTAAATGCAGGAGCTTACACACATACATCGATTGCTATTCTTGACGCTATTCGTGCTCTCACTACTCCTGTTATTGAGGTTCATATCTCTAATATTCATGCCAGAGAAAGTTTTAGACACCACTCAATGATATCTGCGGCTTGTAAAGGAGTTATTGCTGGTTTTGGTCTTCACTCTTATACCTTAGCTATTGAAGCATTAGCTTTAAACGAAATATAATTAACGACAGTATATATATTATGATGTTAAAACAAACAAAAATCGTAGCTTCTATTTCCGATAGACGCTGTGATATAGATTTTATAGAAAAACTCTTTAAGGCAGGAATGAATGTAGTGCGCATGAATACTGCCCATGGAACGCAAGAAGGGTTTGAAACATTAATATCGAATGTTCGACATGTATCTAACCGTATCGCCATTCTAATGGATACGAAAGGTCCTGAGGTAAGAACAACTACAAACGACGTAGAATCTATCACTTATAAAATTGGAGAAAGAGTTCGTATTATAGGAGACCCCACTCAAACAACAACACACGACTGTATAGCGGTATCATACCCTAAATTTGTTGAGGATGTTGCTGTTGGCGGTGAAATTTTAATTGATGATGGAGAGCTCGATTTACACGTTCTAGAAAAGAAAGAGAACTATCTACTTTGTGAAGTAAGGAATGACGCTACACTAGGTAGTAGAAAGAGTGTAAACGTTCCAGGTGTTCGGATTAACCTCCCATCACTTACAGAAAAGGACAAAAAGAATATTCTTTATGGAATAAGAAAGGATATTGACTTCATCGCACACTCTTTTGTTAGAAATAAGCAAGACGTTCTTGATATTAGAGAAATTCTTGACGAGCACAAAAGTGACATCCAAATTGTTGCCAAAATTGAAAACCAAGAAGGAGTAGACAATATAGATGAAATCTTAGAGGTTGCCGATGGTATCATGATTGCTCGTGGAGATTTAGGTATTGAGGTCCCTCAAGAACGTATACCTGGAATCCAACGCAGAATTATAAGGAAGTGTGTTTTAGCTAAAAAGCCGGTTATTGTTGCAACACAGATGCTTCACACTATGATCAATAACCCACGCCCCACACGCGCAGAGGTTACCGACATTGCAAATGCGATTTACTACCGTACCGATGCATTAATGCTTAGTGGTGAAACAGCCTACGGAAAATATCCTGTAGAGGCAGTTCAAACAATGGCTACTATTGCTGCACAAGCAGAGAGTGATAAGCTTGAAGAGAATGATATTAAAGTGCCATTGGATAAAGACAGTAATGATGTTACTGCATTTTTAGCAAAGCAAGCTGTAAAAGCTACTTCTAGATTAAATATTAAGGCTATTATTACAGATAGTTATAGCGGAAGAACTGCTCGTAACCTTGCAGCTTTCCGTGGAAGATATCCGGTGTTAGCCATATGCTACAAAGAGAAGACAATGAGGCATCTTGCACTTTCTTATGGTGTAGAAGCAATCTATATGCCAGAGTTAGCTAATGGACAAGAATATTACTTTGCAGCACTACGCAGACTATTAAATGAAGGCATCCTTAGCTCTGATGAGATGGTAGCCTATCTCAGCAGTGGAAAAGCAGGTACTCGTACCTCTTTCTTAGAAATTAACATTGTAGATGATGTCTTAAAGTATGCTGATGAATGTGTGCTACCTAACAAAAACAGGTATTTATAATTCATGATGCAAGAATCAGATGCTCTAAAAGAGTATATAGATCAGCACATAGAGCCCGAGAGTGATTATTTAAAATCACTCTACCGGGCTACCCATTTAAAGCTACTTCGCCCAAGAATGGCTTCTGGACACTTGCAAGGCAGACTTTTAAAGATGTTGGTTCAAATGATTAACCCCAAAGAGGTTTTAGAAATAGGAACTTACAGCGGATATTCTGCTCTTTGTATTGCCGAAGGACTATCTGATCAGGGGCGTTTACACACCTTTGAGATAAATGATGAGCAAGAGGATTTTACAAGACCATGGCTTGAAAAGTCAGCTTATGCCAGCAAAATAAACTTTTACATAGGAGATGCATTAGAACTCGTTCCTAAACTAAACCTATCTTTCGATTTGGCTTTTATTGATGGAGATAAACGAGTATATGCTGAGTACTACCACATGACAATGAAACATTTATCTCCTGGAGGGTATATCCTTGCAGACAATACGCTTTGGGATGGACATGTGGTGGATCCCCTTCATAAAAAAGATGAACAAACTCAAGGAATCCTTGCATTCAACAAGCTAGTGGCCAACGATAAGCGGGTTGAGCAAGTCATACTTCCTTTACGAGATGGTCTTACCATCATTAGAAAAAAAGAAAACTAGTATGCAAACAACAAGACAAGAAAAAATTTCAAGACTCATTCAGAAAGAGTTAAGTGATATATTCCTACAAGAGACAAAAAAGATTAAGGGAGTTTTAATCTCTGTCATCCGAGTAAGAATTAGCCCAGATATGAGTATTGCTCGTGTTTACCTCAGTGTATTCCCCTCAGAGAAAGGAGAGTTCTTCGTTGCTGAATTTAATAAAAACATGAAGAGTATACGCTATGAGTTAGGCTCTCGTGTTCGTCATCAACTCCGAATTATCCCTGAGTTGAAGTTCTTTTTAGATGACTCCCTTGACTACATTGAGCGTATCGATGAATTATTGAAGTGAATTTCCCTTTTTACATAGCCAAGCGTTATCTCTTCACTAAAAAGAAGCATAATGCAATAAATATCATATCTGCTATCTCTGTTTGTGGGGTCTCTCTCGCAACTTTAGCGTTGGTATGTACTCTCTCTGTTTTTAATGGTTTCCAAGAGATGGTTGCTCACTTTTTAACTGCTTTCGACCCCGAATTAAAGATTGCAACTGTTTCTGGAAAGGTTTTTTCCAGCAGTGATTCACTTATCCAAAAAGTAAGTAAGCTAGAGGAGGTAGAGGTTGCCACATTTGCTTTAGAAGAGCATGCCATGATTCAATATCAAGGAAGGCAGGCTATGGCGACGTTAAAAGGTGTAGAAGATAATTTTCAAGAACTCACCTCTATAGATAGTATCTTATATGGAAATGGGAGCTTTATACTTCATGATGAAAGTGCTCACTATGCGGTCATGGGGATAGAGCTGGTTGCAACATTGGGAACTGGAATAAAGTTTGTTGATCCTCTTGAGGTTTATCTTCCCAAGAGGGAGGGTAAAATTAATCCAGGCAACCCTTCGAGCGCTTTTACAAAGGCTCATCTATTTTCACCGGGAGTTGTTTTTTCTGTCAACCAGCAGGAGTATGATAGTCAGTACATTATTACTTCTCTTCACTTTATGAGAAGGCTATTAAACTATCAATCTGAAGCTACATCGTTGGAGTTAAAATTGAAAGAGGGGGTAGAAACTAAAAAGGTGCAAAAGAAGATAAAAAATATTCTTGGCAATACTTATATCGTATCCAATCGGTATGAACAGCAAGTGGATATATTTAAAATCATGGAGGTGGAAAAACTAATTTCCTATCTCTTCTTATCCTTTATTCTCCTTATAGCCTCTTTCAATATCATAAGCTCCCTTTCTATGCTTATTATTGATAAAAAAGAGGATATTCAAACATTAAGAAATCTGGGTGCGAGCAACCGTGTAATTACAGCTATTTTTATGATAGAGGGACGAATTATCTCTTTAGCTGGTGCTTTGATAGGTATTGTAATTGGCCTTATTCTTTGTTATGCGCAAGCAAATTGGGGGTTCATAAAACTGGGAGACTCTTCTGGTGCTTTTATTGTAGATAGCTACCCTGTGAAGGTGCTCTATTCAGACATCCTTCTAATCTTATTCACTGTACTTGTAGTAGGTTTCTTATCGGTTTGGTACCCTATACACTATTTTAGCAGAAAGATACTTAATACCAACAACTAGCTCTCTTCCTTACTTAAAAGATCCAGTGCTTTTAAAATACTAGCGTCTGCTGCATTTATCACTCTATAATAGGCTTCTATCCCATAAAGATCTCTAGCAACTAACCCTTTTAATATCCTTTTCAACAAAGGAAGTGAGCGAATATACTCCTCTTCTTTATAATCAATATTCGCTTTTGAAGCACTCTCTTTTAACAAAAAAAGAAGATCTTCTCCAACTGTAAAGGATTGAGCAAAATAAGCTTCATCTGTAAAGCGACCTAGTAACTCCTCTCTCTCTTTTTCTACATAAGATAGACTAACTTGATTCACCACTCCATTCGCTAAAACTTTACGATAATACTCACTGTATTTAGTGGTATCGATAGGGACAAAATAGTCAGGAATAATACCACCTCCTCCGTATACTGTACGTTTTTCAACTAGCGTTTGATATTTAAGCGAATCATTAACAGAAATACTATCAGCATGTTGGAGCTCACCATGCGCTATCCGGTCAAGAAAGTTATTTCTATAGGCCTCAGCCGATTTCTCATCGTTTTTCGTGTAAGGTCTCTGTATACATCTTCCCGATGGGGTATAGTATCGTGCAACCGTTAAGCGAATCATAGATCCATCTGGAAGATCTATTGGGCGCTGTACAAGACCTTTGCCAAAGCTTCTTCGTCCCACCAACACTCCTCTATCCCAATCCTGAAGAGCACCTGCAACTATCTCACTCGCCGATGCAGAAAACTCATCTATAAGCACAACTACTCTTCCACTCTTAAATTTTCCACGTCCATTTGCACGAAAATCACTGCGTTTAGTTGCTCGTCCTTCCGTATATACAATAAGCTGATTATATGCCAAGAACTCATTGCTAATATCAATGGCAGAGTTTAGAAATCCCCCTCCATTTCCCTGTAAGTCTAGAATCAGATCCTTAGCTCCTGCAGCGAACAATCTCTCGAGAGCATCACGAAATTCAACTGGGGTAGTTTGACCAAAGCGGTTCAACTTGATGTATCCTACCTCTGAAGAGATTAAGTAGGCTGCATCAACACTATGAATTGGGATTCTATCTCGCTTAACCATAAAATGGATAGGCTCAGCAAATCCTTTCCTACAGATTGATAGCTTTACTTTACTTTTACGTGGTCCACGAAGCCGCTTCATTATATCTTCTGTACTCATACCTACTCCTGCTATTGTACTATCGTTAACTGCTACAATGCGATCACCTGCAAGTATACCTGCTTTTTCTGAAGGACCTCCTGAAACAGGTTGAATTACGAGTAAGCTATCTTCTACCATCTGAAACTGGACTCCTATTCCTTCAAAATTTCCTTTCAAGGGTTCTTGAAGAGCCTTTACTTCCTCTGGAGTAGAATAGGTAGAATGAGGATCCAGTTGATTTAGAAGAGACTTAATCCCCCCTTCAACAAGCTTCTCCTCATCTACTTCATCAACGTATAGTTGACTTATAGCAGAGTAGGATAGGTGCAACTTTGCAATTGGTAAGGAGGACTTTGATTGTGCCCTACCATTAGCAAGAAAAGTAGTAAGTAGTAAAAAGAGTAGAAAAAGCTTCTTCATCCGTAATTTTTTATAATTTCATTCCTTTGGGTATAAAAGGGGTTATGTCTTTCCCATACGATAAAAGTTCACGAACTATCGTTGAGCTAACACAGGTTAGCTCTGGCTCTGTAAAAAGCAATATGGTTTCAATTCCGGCGAGCTTTCTATTTACATCTGCAATCGTTTCCTCGTATTCAAAATCTTTTACTGTACGAATTCCTCTCACGATGAATTGAGCTTTCTGCTCTCTTGCAAAGTCTACAGTTAGCGTTTTATAGGCCATCACTTTTATAGCAGGATTATCTCTGTAAAAGTCCGTAATTGATTGTATACGTTGTTCTAATGGAAAGTAGGTATTTTTGTTTTCATTAATACCTATACTAATAATAAGTTCATCCATAAAGGTTAATGCCCGTTGCACCACCGAATGATGTCCTACGGTAAATGGGTCAAAAGTCCCAGGAAAAATAGCTCTCTTCATATCCTTATTACTCTATGTCTTCTTCTATAACTAGATTATCTATAATAAAGTTTTGACGCTCCATGGTGTTCTTTCCCATATAAAACTCTAGAAGATCTTTAACCAAGTCGTTTTTCTTTAAGGTGACCTGCTCTAACCGCATGTCTTTTCCAATAAAGTGTTTAAACTCATCGGGAGAGA
Source organism: Bacteroides sp. (assembly GCA_030151845.1). Taxonomy (GTDB): domain Bacteria; phylum Bacteroidota; class Bacteroidia; order Bacteroidales; family Bacteroidaceae; genus Bacteroides_E. Next base: position 10,743 of record JASLCM010000256.1, on the reverse strand, counting down.
TCTCTCCAAGCCCTTTAAACCTTGTAATTTCAGGTTTCGGACCTAATTCTCGAATAGCATCAAGGCGCTCCTCCTCACTGTAACAGTAAATGGTCTTCTTCTTATTCCTTACCCTAAAGAGAGGGGTTTGCAAAATATGAACGTGCCCTTTCTTAACAAGCTCAGGAAAAAACTGTAAAAAGAATGTTATTAAAAGAAGACGAATATGCATTCCATCCACATCGGCATCGGTAGCAACAATTACCTTGTTATACCTAAGACCCTCTATCCCATCTTCAATATTTAAAGCTGCTTGAAGCAAATTAAACTCTTCATTTTCATAAACTACTTTCTTAGTCAGCCCATAAGAGTTTAATGGCTTACCGCGCAAACTAAAGACTGCCTGCGTATTTACATCTCTACTTTTTGTTATTGACCCGCTCGCAGAGTCGCCCTCGGTCAAGAAGATACATGTCTCTTCCTTCCGATCTCCCTTCTCATCGTTAAAGTGAATTCTACAATCTCTTAGTTTTTTATTGTGAAGGCTAACCTTTTTGGCCCTCTCTCTAGCTATTTTCGTAACACCAGCTATCGCCTTTCGCTCCTTCTCAGACTCTTGGATCTTCTGGTGCATAACTTCTGTTATTTTAGGGTGTTTGTGTAAAAAGTTATCCACCTCCACCTTAACAAAGTCGGCTATGTGTTTATTTATTGTAGGTCCGCCTGGATAAGTATGGGTTGAGCCCAATTTTATTTTTGTTTGACTCTCAAACATCGGCTCCTCTACATTCACTGCTACTGCAGCCACTAAACCATTGCGAATATCGGTAAACTCGTAGTTTTTATTGTAGAAATCTTTTATTGTTCTAGCTATATGCTCTTTAAAAGCGCTTTGATGGGTTCCTCCTTGAATAGTATGCTGACCATTCACAAAAGAGTAATACTCCTCTCCATACTGACTTGCGTGCGTAAATGCAATTTCAATGTCATCTCCCTTTAAGTGAATAATTGGATAGAGCCCCGTTTCTGTCATATTATCATTCAACAAGTCTTCTAGTCCGTGCTTAGACTGGAAACTCGCTCCATTAAACACAATTGTAAGACCTGTATTTAAATAGGTGTAATTCTTAAGCATTGTTTCAATAAACTCATGCCTAAAGCTATACTCTTTGAAGAGAGTTTCATCGGGTTCAAAGAAAACTGCAGTTCCATTTTTCTCGGTAGAGTTGATTGTTGTATCCTCTACAAGCTCTCCTCTTTCAAAAACTACTGTACGTACCTTACCGTCTCTATAACTAGAAACAGAGAATCGTGCACTCAATGCATTTACAGCCTTAAGCCCAACTCCATTTAATCCGACGCTCTTTTTAAATGCTTTACTATCGTATTTTCCACCTGTATTTAAAACACTAACAGCTTCCACAAGCTTTCCTTGTGGAATTCCTCTACCGTAGTCACGTACCGATACCTTAAGATGATCCTTAACAACCACTTCAATTTTGTTTCCAGACTTCATTTTGAATTCGTCAATACTGTTGTCTAGAACCTCCTTGAGCAACACATATATCCCATCTTCTTCATGAGAACCATCACCTAACTTCCCTATATACATACCAGGACGTACCCGAATATGCTCCATATCACTTAGGTGACGAATATGTTCATCGGTATATGCTACACTCTCCTGTGAATGTTGCTCAACGTTTTCTCTCATAATTTTTGAATGTGTTTTATAGTTGTTTTGTAAAAGCTCTTCTTCTCTTATGTTGTTCAGTTTTGAAGTAGTCCCATTGTGCCTGAACCTTACCATTCATCTCCAACTCAGGATTACTTTCTGCATAAACAAATCCTAACTCTTTATAAATCGGAATCAAGTCAGAAAACAAAAGGGCATTTACTCCTTTGTTCTGATATTCAGGCTTTATTGCCACTAACAGTAAGTCTAGAACGGGTGAACGGTGGTTTAAAAATAATGCTTTTAACAGATAAAACCAACCAAAAGGAAACAATTTCCCCTTAGCCTTTTGAAGCGCCTTTGACAAAGAGGGCATGGATAACCCTACTCCCACTAACTCACCACTCTTATCGGTAATTAAGGTTATCATCCGTAAATCTACAATAGGGAGATACATTTTAATGTACTGCTCAATCTGTTTTTGCGATAAGGGAGCAAAGCCATAAAGCGGTTGATAAGCCTCATTCATCAACTCAAATATAGCCTGTCCATAATCGGCTACGAGCTGTTTAGCTGAGGTGTATTTTTTTATCTCAAGCTCATACTTTCTTTGAACTAAAGCACTAATCCGTTGGTGCTTCTCTGGTATCTGTTCAGGGATATATATTTTATACTCAACCCAATCCACATCTTTTCCATAACCTAGTTTTTCCATATGCTCTGGATAGTATGGATAGTTATAGATAGTAGCCATAGTACTTAACTCTTGAAAACCCTCCACAAGCATTCCTTCTGCATCAAAATCAGTAAAACCTAAAGGTCCTTGTAAATGCTCCATTCCCTTCTCCTTGGCCCAACGCTCTGCAGTTTCTAAAAGAGCTTTTGACACTTCTAAGTCATCTATAAAATCAATCCATCCAAATCGAGCCTTTTTTTGATTCCAAACCTGATTTGCACGGTGATTTACCATAACACAAACCCTTCCAACAACTTTTTTTTCACGGATTGCTAAGAAAAACTCTGCATCACAAAATTCAAAAGCAGCATTTTTCTTCTTATTGAAGGTTCCTAGCATATCGTCATACAAATCGGGAACAGAGTAAGGATTGTCCTTGTATAACTCGTAATTGAAACGAATAAATTTTTTTAAGTCTCTTTTAGTTGTAACTTTCTTTATAGTAATGCTCATGTTTATATAATCAATTGGTACAAAGATACATGATAAAAGTTAATTATCGCTCCTCGCTTATTCTTTTATACAATCTATCTCTTGTGGTTAAAGTTGATAAACTAAGACAGCTAAGTAGGCAAAATAGAGCAGGATAAAAACAACACCTTCTGTTCTTTTAATTATACGTTTCCCAAAAAATATGCCGAAAAACCAAAGAGCTATACTACTCAATACTAGTGAGTAAAAATCAAAAGTTGTTAGCCCAAGAACTGCCATAGGGGATACTGTAGCACCACAGCCTAATACAAAAAAGATATTAAAGATGTTACTACCTATCACATTACCCACTGCTATTTCGGGGTTTTTCTTTAAAGCAGCAACTACAGATGTAGCCAGTTCGGGAATAGAGGTGCCTCCTGCTACGAGGGTTAAACCTATAAGAGCTTCATTAACCCCTAGTCTTCTTGCTATTGTCGAGGCAGACTCTACAAATAGATTTCCACCTATGATTAACCCTGCTAAGCCTAACCCAATTAACAGCAGTGCCTTGGCCCAACTCATCGTACTATTACCAACCGATTCATTTTCCCTATTACTCATCGCTACAGAGAAGGTATATCCTAAAAACAACAAGAAGAAGCAGAGCAGTATTAACCCATCGGACCGACTTATTCTATTTACTGCAGAACCGTCAAAAAGCATATCATTTGATAGAATAAAAAGTACCACAGAAGCTAAAATAACTAACGGAATATCCTTTAAAATTGAGGATTTCGTAAGCACTATAGGAGCGACTAAAGCTGTACATCCAATAATTAACAGTGAGTTAAAGATATTACTACCTATAACATTTCCAATAGCCATATCTCCCCCTCCCTTTAGAGCTGCAGATAGTGTTACTACTAACTCTGGGGCGGATGTCCCAAAAGCAACAATTGTTAAACCTATAACAAGAGGGGGAATTCTAAAACGGCTTGCTACACTAGAGGCCCCATCAGTCAGCCATGAAGCTCCTTTAAGAATAAGAACCAATCCAAGAATTAATAAGAGTACTACCATAGCTTTATTATCTAAATGCTTTACTTGTTGTAATTAACACTTTATTTCCGTTATAAAGTGTTGTGGCAAAAAGAAAGGTTTCGCCTCCTTCTCTTAACTTTAACCTTTTCCGTAACTCCTCTACAGAGCTAGGAAAATTTCTTACCGTTAAGTTCGCTCTTTTTTCCTTTCCTAATAGGGCTGCTATATCTCTTTTATTGAATCGCCCCACAGCAGAAACTTTAAATTTACGCCCTGGAAAAGTGGCAAGATACTCATCACCAGTGAAAAGATGTGAGTTTGGATGTAATTTCTTCAAATTAAATTGCTTACTTAACAAATCTGTTGCTCCTGCCTTCAAAATAGAGGTGTTTGGTTCATATAAATAGTTACCAATCTCTGAGGTATAATACGTCTCTTTTTTCTCACCTCCTGAAGCAAGTAGGTAAGAAAAAACCTCCCACTCCATTGATTTAGATAAGTTAACACAGGAGACAGAAGGAGAACTGTTTTGTTTTCCGATACAAATTAAAAATTCTTTACACTCATTAAAGATAGATACAATGTGTATCTCTTGAATGTGTTTTAAATTCTTTAGAGCCTCAGCAATATTGAGCATCGGAGAGAGCTTAATCATGACTCTTTTTCCCTTTTTTAGAAAAAGGTCTTGCCACTCTTCCACATTGGGCTCACAATCGGATATTTTGATTATTTTTCCTCCACTTTGGCTCCTTCTTGCGGGATCTATATAAATTAAATCCAGTGAGTTGTCTTCTCTTTCAATAAGCCACTCAATTCCAGATTTACAAAAAATTGTATAAGCAGAAGAGACCAACTGAGGGAAATTATACCTAGCTATATCGCACAGCTCTTCTCTTTTTTCTACAAAGTACCCACTTGAAAACCGAGAAGATAGGAAAACGAAATCGACACCAAATCCACCAGTTAAATCTGCAAAACTTTCTCCTTTATCCTTTATCAATGAAGCTTTATATTGAGCAGTATACTCCGAAGAGCATTGTTCTAGTGAAAGGTGGTAAGGATAAATAAGCTTATCTTTATCTAACCATGAGGGCAATTTCCTTTTTGCTAAAGCTCTTCCATGCAGTTGTTGAAAAGCCCCATAATAGTTAATTGCAGGATTAGCTCTTTTCTTTAACTCTAACGCTTTTAAATCTTCATTTTCATGCTGAATAATGAAGTCCCATGTCTCTTTGGAGTAGAAATCCATATTATTGTATAACCTTAAAGTGCTGCTTTGCATATGCTCTACTACACCAATTGAAATGCCACCACTCTGTTCGAAGAGCTTTGAACCCTGAACCAACCATAACCTCTCTTAACAGCTCTCTGTTTTCTACTTGAGTCTTAGTTAAAACCCCTTTTGCTACCAAATCTCTCTCTTTATCAATATGGGCAGCACTACCAAAAAAGTCTATTGGTGTTCCCATATCCAGCTCACAGCCTTTTGCGTCTATTATAGTAACATCTACGGCTAACCCATAATTATGTAACCCACCACCATTCGCGGGATTGGATACATATTTATACTTAGATGTTCCTTTCACCTTATCCCACATTTTTTGCTGAATACGCATTGGACGAGCTGCATCATAAACAAGAAGAGTAAAACCAGGCTTTTTATTTTTTAGCTCATTTTGAGCACTTACCAATGCTTCTGCAGCAAGAGGGTGCAAATAGGCCTCTGATAGGTCTTCATATAGAATCTCACCCATAAAATTTTTATCAGTTGCATACACCAGTGATACTTCTATTGTTGAGTCCAACTTTTGAATCGAACAGAAGCCTAAGTCTTCCATTGCTTGAGCTGTTAATGACTTCTGCGCATGAGTAGTTATAGAGAGTAAAAGAAAATAAACAAAGAGTGAAGTGGTAAAAAAAGCTTGTTTTATCTTCATTTGTCCTGTCCTATTGGTTGACCTTTTGCAAAAAGGTGTATAGTTTCTGAATAGCAACAGCTCGATGACTGATTTTATTCTTAATTTCATCGCCAAGTTCAGCAAAAGTATTCTCATAGCCATCTGGTATAAAAATTGGATCATACCCAAACCCAGTTGTTCCTTTAGGCTCCTCGGCTATCGTCCCTGTTACAATTCCCTCAAAGAGATAGGACTCTCCTTTGAGAAGTAAAGATATTACAGTACGAAATCTTGCTTTTCTATTTCTTACTCCCTGTAGTTCTTGTAAGAGCTTCAAAACGTTATCCTTATCACTCTTACCCTCTCCTGCATAGCGGGCAGAATAGACACCTGGTGCATTATTTAAAGCATCAACTTCTAATCCTGTATCATCAGAGAAACAATCTAGAGCATATTTTTCATTAACATATGTAGACTTTAGCAATGCATTCCCTTCGAGAGTTGTTGCTGTTTCAGGGATATCTTCTAAACACCCTACATCGTTCAGACCAACAACATTATAGTGTCTATTTAACAGTTCTGCAACCTCCCTTAATTTATGCGGGTTGTGTGTTGCAAAAACAAGTTTATGCTTCATTATCTAATTTTTAATTTGTCAAAACCTTCACCGTACACTCCTATCACAGCACTTTGAGAGATAAATGCGTTGGGGTCAACATCTTTCACTAATCGAAAAATATCTAACGACTGACTTTTCTTAGCTAACACTACAAGAACTTTTACCTCTTGCTTGCTATACCACCCTATTCCACTCATTACTGTTACTCCTCTATCTGTTTCTATCAAAATCCTATCGGCTATATTTGCGTACTCTTTGGAAAAAATAAAAAACTGAACAGATTGACGAGCACTATTAATGACCCAGTCTAACGTAGCTGCGATTATAAATAGTGTTACAAAACCAAATATAACTCGTCTGAAGTCATTAAAAACAAAATAGCAAGAAGAGATGATTACTATGTCGCAGTACATTACCATTCTTCCTATTGTAACATCTCGGTACTTATTTACTATAGCAGCAATAATGTCAGTTCCCCCCGTACTACCATTATTCGTGAAAACAATGCCTAAACCAAGCCCACAGAGTCCTGCGCCTATTATACAGGCCATAAAATCCTGCCCCTCCCCCAAAAACTGTATAGGGTTTCCTGCTGAATCTTTAAACAAGAGTTGAAAAAACCAGAGTAAAAAGGTCAGCATGACTATGGCATAGGTTGTTCGAATACTAAATCTAGGTCCTAAAAACTTTACGGCAAAAATCATTAATACTAGATTTATAAGAAAATAGGTGTTCTGTATAGGAAAGCCTGTTGAATAGAATATAATAGCAGCTATACCAGCTGTACCTCCTGTTGTAATTTGATAGGGGAGAAGAAAAGCTGCCCAACCCAAGCAATAACTAATTAGTCCAAGGGTGATAAACAGATAATCTTTAAACTCTCTTCTAATTACTAGTTTGTCTTGTTTCTTCATCATGTTTAGGCTTTAGTTAAGAACACTATTTTCTAGTGCCATCAATTGATTAAGCATATTTGCTATAATACAACATTGACAATTTTTTTAGGAACAACAATTATTTTGCGTATATCTTTCCCCTCTATCCATTTTTGAGTTCTTTCATCACTTAAAACACGCTCTTCAATAACTTTTTTATCGGCCTCAACCGAAAAGTCCATCGTAAAACGAACCTTTCCATTAAACGATATAGCATAAGTTACTGAATCCTCTTTTAAGTACTCCTCTTTTAATTCAGGCCACGCTGCAAGACATACTGAATTTTTCTCACCTAACGTACTCCACAACTCTTCACAAACATGAGGAATGAAAGGAGCTAAAACAATGGTAAGTTCTCTAAGGATTTCCTTTTTATGGCATTTGAGTGCAGCTAATTCATTAACGCAAATCATTGATGCACTAACACAGGTGTTAAATGAGAAATTTTCAATATCGGTTGTTATCTTTTTAATCAGCTTATGTAAGGTTTTTAGTTCATCCTTATTGGGCTTTTCCTCAACAACAAGAAGTTCTCCTTCTCGATTATAAAAGAGTCCCCAATATTTTCGAATAAAGCGATGCACCCCATCTATCCCATTTGTATCCCAAGGCTTGGATTGTTCAAGAGGGCCTAAGAACATCTCATACATTCGTAATGTGTCTGCACCATATTCGTTAACTATCGTATCGGGATTAACAACATTAAACATCGACTTACTCATCTTCTCTATTGCCCAACCACAAACATACTTCTCATCTTCTAGTATAAACTCAGCAGTAGCGAACTCTGGTCGCCATGCTTTAAAGGCCTCCAGGTCCAATTGATCATTATGTACAATGTTTACATCGACATGAATGGGAGTTGTTTCATACTCTTCCTTTTTTCCTAGTGAGACAAAAGTATTCGTACCATTAACACGATATACAAAATTACTTCTACCTTGAATCATTCCCTGATTTACTAGCTTTTGGAAAGGTTCATCTAGTTTTGCAATTCCCAGATCAAAAAGAAACTTATTCCAAAACCTAGCGTAAATTAAATGTCCAGTAGCGTGCTCTGTTCCTCCAATATATAGATCTACTCCATTCCAATAGTTTATAGCTTCCTCAGAAACTAAAGCTTCTGTGTTTTTAGGATCCATATAACGCAAATAGTATGCCGAAGATCCTGCAAATCCAGGCATTGTGTTTAGCTCTAGAGGAAAAACAGTTATATGGTCTATCTTGCTGTTTTCTGTAACCTCTTCTTTTTTAGTATCCCAAGCCCATGTTTTGGCATTACCTAAAGGGGGTTCACCTGTAGCTGTTGGTAAGAATCGTTCCACTTCAGGAAGCTCTAATGGTAATTTATCCTCTGGCAACATGTAAGGTAGCCCATTCTTATAGTAAACAGGGAAAGGTTCTCCCCAATATCTTTGTCGAGAGAATGTTGCATCACGCAAACGGTAATTGGTTTTAATGTGACCTATATTTGTCTTTTCTAAATACTCCTTGGTCTTAAGAATGGCCTCTTCTACTGTTAGCCCATTCAACACCAACCCACCTTCAAGACCATTTTCTTTGGGCGAATTAATCATTACACCTTCTTTAGCATCAAAGCTCTCTTGAGAGACATCACACCCCTCTATTAATGGACGAATTTCTAATCCAAAGTGTTTCGCAAAAGCGTAGTCTCTGCTATCATGGGCGGGAACTGCCATAATTGCTCCTGTTCCATATCCAACGAGCACATAATCGCTAATCCATATAGGAATCTCTTCATTTGTTAACGGGTTTACAGCATAAGATCCTGTAAATACACCTGAAACACTTCTATCTGCTATTCGATCTCTTTCTGATCTTTTTTTAGTTCGTTCAACATAAGCTGCAACCTCGTCAGCCTGCTCTTTTGTTGTCAGTAGTTCAACATACTCACTCTCTGGTGCAAGAACCATAAAGGTCACTCCAAAAACAGTATCTGCCCGTGTAGTGAAAATAGTAATCTTCTCTTCACTGTTTTTCACTGTAAACTGCATTTCAGCGCCATCGGACCTTCCAATCCAATTGCGTTGAGATTCTTTAAGTGAATCACTCCACTCTATTGTCTCTAATCCATCTAACAAACGCTGTGAATAGGCTGATACACGAAGACACCATTGTTTCATTTTTTTCTGTACCACAGGGAATCCACCACGCTCAGAAAGCCCATTGATTACCTCATCATTTGCGAGAACAGTTCCTAATTCAGGGCACCAATTAACCATCATATCTCCCAAATAAGCTATGCGGTAATTCATTAATATCTTCTGCTGCTCTTCCTCACTCATCTTTATCCACTCTTCTGCCGAAAAGGAGAGTTCTTCTGTTCCATCAGCATTCAGCCCTTCTGTTCCATATTTGTTAAAATGTTCAATAAGGTTATCAATAGGCATAGCCTTATCTTCACTCTTATCGTAATAACTGTCGAACATCCGAATAAATGTCCATTGTGTCCAATGATAATATTCAGGATCACAAGTACAGATTTCACGACTCCAATCAAAAGAGAATCCAATATTATCCAGCTGTTCTCTGTAACGCTTAATATTCTCTTCTGTAGTTACTGCAGGGTGTTGTCCGGTTTGTATCGCATACTGCTCTGCAGGTAATCCATATGCATCATACCCCATTGGGTTTAATACATTAAATCCTTGTAAGCGTTTATATCTTGCATAAATATCTGAAGCAATATAACCTAGTGGATGCCCCACATGAAGGCCTGCTCCCGAAGGGTATGGGAACATATTCAGTATATAGAGTTTATCTTTCGACTGATCTTCAACAACGTGGTAAATCTTACCTTCTTCCCACTTTTTTTGCCACTTTTTCTCTATGTCTCTAAAATTATACTCCATAATTATAGTTTTATTATCTCGTGTATTATCTTTAAACTACTATATATTAGTATGCAAAGATAACTAAAGTATAAGTAAACTAAACTTTTGTTTAAAGAAAACTTACTTATGTTAAGCTTTAGGTAAAGAGTTATAAAAAGAGTCTGATTCTTTTTTACGAGTTTACTATATTTGTTTATACAAATCGGTTTTAGATTAAATTTATGAAATCAAGAAAAAAAGGTGTTGGTAGAGAGGATATTGTATTAACCCCCATGATGAAGCAGTTCTTTGACCTGAAGGATAAATACCCTGATGCAATTATGTTGTTTCGCTGTGGTGACTTTTATGAAACTTATTCTACTGATGCTATATTATCTTCTGAGATATTAGGAATTACACTAACCAAGAGGAATAATGGTAAAAACCCCTCTATCGAAATGGCAGGTTTCCCTCACCATGCATTGGACACTTATCTTCCTAAACTTGTACGTGCCGGAAAGCGAGTTGCCATATGTGATCAGTTAGAAGATCCAAAAACAACAAAGAAACTCGTTAAAAGAGGCGTAACGGAATTAGTGACCCCAGGGGTAT
>JASLCM010000230.1 GCA_030151845.1 Bacteroides sp. | reverse complement strand
TTTGGAGCTTTCACGGGATGCGAAAGTTTGGAAGAATTACTGGTTACGGGACAACCCCTGTTAACCTTAGGTGAGCAGGCCTTAGAAGGAACTAGTATAAAGATTAGAAACAAATAGAGCGGGAATTCCCGCTCTATTTGTTTCTAATAACTGCTAATACATTTTAGCTCGCAACTCTTTAATATGCTCAGATGTTAAATAATCATCATACTCCATCATCTTATCTATCGCCCCTTTCGGTGTTAGTTCAATAACACGGGTTGCCACTGTTTGGATAAACTCATGGTCGTGTGAGGAGAATAAGATATTTCCTTTAAAACTCTTTAGATTATTATTAAAAGCCTGGATAGACTCTAAATCTAAATGGTTGGTTGGAGTATCAAGGATTAAGCAGTTTGCATTTTTCAACTGCATTCTAGCTATCATGCAGCGCATCTTCTCTCCACCAGACAATACGTTAACCTTTTTCATAACCTCTTCTCCAGAGAAAAGCATCCTTCCTAAATAACCTTTTAACTCAACATCGTTTCCCTCTCCATATTGTCCTAGCCAATCTACTAAGTTCATGTCGGTATCAAAGAACTCCGAGTTATCTAAAGGCAAATAAGCGGTAGTTATAGTAACGCCCCATTTAAATTCTCCAGTAACGGGTTGCTCATGACCGTTTATGATTTCAAAGAAGCTTGTCATTGCACGTGGGTCTCTAGAGAGAAAAACTATTTTATCGCCTTTCTCTACATTGAAGTTCACATCACTGAAAAGAACCTCTCCATCCTTGGTTTTAGCACTTAGTCCGCTAACTTCTAAAATTTGATTTCCAGGCTCTCTCTCGGGAGTGAAGATTATTCCAGGGTATCGTCTAGAAGAGGGCTTAATGTCTTCAACATTTAATTTAGCCAGCATCTTCTTTCTACTGGTCGTTTGCTTACTCTTTGACGCATTGGCACTAAACCGACGAATAAACTCCTCAAGTTCTTTTTTCTTTTCATCGGCTTTCGCTTTTTGGTTTTGCTGCTGACGTAAAGCTAGCTGACTTGATTCATACCAAAAGCTATAGTTACCTGCAAATTGGTTAATCTTACCATAATCTATATCTATCGTATGTGTACAAACACTATCTAAGAAGTGTCTATCGTGGCTCACCACCAACACGGTATGCTCACAATTTGAAAGATATTCCTCTAACCAACTAATTGTATCAATATCTAGATCATTCGTAGGCTCATCGAGCAATAAGTTATCTGGCTCGCCAAAAAGAGCCTGAGCCAACATAACACGAACCTTATCTTTACCACTTAATTCACCCATCAGGGTGTAGTGTATCTCCTCTTTAATACCCAAACCACTAAGCAAAGCTGCAGCATCACTCTCTGCATTCCATCCATCTAACTCAGCAAAACGCTCTTCCAGCTCAGAAACTTTAATACCATCCTCTTCTGAGAAGTCAGGCTTAGCATAAATTGCATCTCGTTTTTTCATGATATCCCATAAGATAGTGTGTCCCATCATTACGGTATCCATTACTGTATATTCATCCCACTTAAAGTGATCTTGGCTAAGGACAGACAAACGTTCTCCAGCTCCTAAAGAAATGTCACCTGTTGTGGGCTCTAATTCTCCAGATATAGTCTTTAAGAAAGTTGATTTTCCAGCCCCATTTGCGCCTATTACTCCGTAACAGTTCCCATCTGTAAACTTTAAATTAACATCACTGAACAACACTCGTTTACCAAACTGAACCGATACATTAGAAACTGTAATCATACCTATATATTCTTTTCATTTTTTAATCGGCTGCAAAGGTAAGATTAAAAAAGGAATCTAATACACTTAAAGATGTCAATATGACATAAAAGAGGTATCTTTGTATCTTTTAAATTCAAAACAGCCAAATTGGCAAAGTTTTTGTATGTAAAATGGTGAGTCTTTACACTCATTAGAAGCATGAATAAATAAAAATAGACATATGAAATCGAAAAAGAACAAGGAGAAACTTAACGAAGAGTTAAAAACAAAAGAGGAGAATTTACAAGAAGAAGTAAATAATGAGCAAGAGGCTGATCAGAAAGAGGAGACCAAAGATTCTTGTACGGAAGAGGAATCTCTTGCAGAAAAGATAGAAGAATTAGAAAAAGAGATAGAGAGCCAAAAAGATAAATATTTAAGACTCTCTGCAGAGTTTGATAACTATAGAAAACGTACCTTAAAGGAAAAAGCAGAACTAATTCTTAATGGAGGAGAGAAAAGTATTGTTAGTATTCTTCCTGTTATTGACGATTTAGAAAGAGCACTTTCTACCATGGAGACAGCTGAAGATGTTGAGGCTGTAAAAACAGGTGTAGATTTAATCTTCAATAAGCTACTTAAGACACTGGGTGAGAATGGTGTAAAAATTATTGAAACAAAAGGGAAGGAATTAAATACAGACTTCCATGAAGCAATAGCTCTTCTACCAGCCCCTTCTGAGGAGTTAAAAGGAAAGATTTTAGATTGCGTACAAACTGGATATACCTTAAACGATAAGGTTATCCGTCACGCAAAAGTTGTTGTAGGGGAATAAAAAGGAGTATTGAAGGATATGGAAAAGAGAGATTATTACGAGGTTCTCGGTGTAGATAAAAATGCATCGGCCGACCAAATCAAGAAAGCCTACCGAAAAAAGGCCATAGAGTTTCATCCAGATAAAAATCCTGGAGATAAGGAGGCTGAAGATAAATTCAAAGAGGCAGCTGAAGCTTATGAAGTACTAAGTAACGAGGAGAAACGTGCCCGTTACGATCAGTTTGGCCATGCAGGTATGGGTGGTGCCGCAGGAAATGGTGGCCCGTATGGGTATGGTGGAGGCATGTCTATGGATGATATATTCTCTATGTTTGGAGATATCTTTGGAGGTCATGCTGGCGGTTTTGGAGGCTTTGGAGGTTTCGGTGGTGGAGGTGGACAATCTTCACGCAGGCGTTTCAGAGGTTCCGACCTTCGCGTACGAGTAAAACTCACCTTAGCTGAAATAGCTACAGGAGTTGAAAAGAAGTTTAAACTCAAAAAAGATGTAACCTGTACACACTGTAGTGGAAGTGGAGCCGAAGGAAACAGTGGTTCAGAAACCTGTTCTACTTGTAATGGAAGTGGTTCTGTTATCAGAAATCAACAAACCATACTAGGTACCATGCAAACTAGAGCAACCTGTCCAACTTGTCACGGTGAAGGTAAAGTCATCAAGAACAAATGTAAGGTTTGTGCTGGAGAAGGTACAACCCAAGGCGAAGAGGTTGTTACTGTAAAAATCCCTGCGGGTGTAGCTGATGGAATGCAGCTCTCTATGTCGGGAAAAGGTAATGCTGGTAAGCATAACGGAATACCTGGTGATTTACTGATACAAGTAACTGAAGAGCCCCACCCAGATCTTGTTAGAGATGGAAATGACGTAGTTTACAATCTTGTTATCAGCATAGTCACTGCAACCCTAGGTGGTACTGTAGAGATTCCAACAATAGATGCGAAAGCTAAAGTAAAAATAGATGCAGGAACTCAGCCTGGAAAAGTACTTAGACTACGAAACAAAGGTATTCCTGATATCAATGGGTATGGAACAGGAGACCTTCTTGTTAAGATTAACGTTTATATTCCTGAGGCCCTATCGAAAGATGAAAGAAAGCTATTTAATCAGCTGGAGAATTCTAAAAATATAGAACCTAGCAGTACTTTCAAAGAGAAAATTAAAAGTAGATTCAAGAATTTTTTTAATTAAGGAGTCTACTCTATAAATAGATAAAGGTCTGAATTATCAGACCTTTATCTATTTATAGTGTGATCCACTAAACATTTAACCTAAGCTAGCTGTTTTGATAGTATAAATCAATACAATTATGAATAGACTGTTTAATTTGACCTTAGGATGTGCTCTTCTTTTACTTCCGTTCAGCCCTATCTATGCGCAAAAGGAGAAAAAAGAGGAACTTAAAAACAAAATTGAAAATGCCATAGATCATCAGGAATTCAAAATTGATGTAAAAACGGCTAATCCACAACGAGGTAGAACCATGTTTCTAACCTCTAGCTACAGCATTGAACTACGTAACGATTCACTCTTTTCTCAACTTCCCTTTTACGGAAGAGCTTACTCCATTCCTTATGGAGGTGGTCAAGGACTAGTTTTTAATGCGCCATACAGCGACTATACAGTAAAGAAAGGGAAGAAAGAAGATAGATATACAATTACCCTTAAAGCTAACTCTGAAGAGGATAAGCACACTTACCAGATTACCATTTTTGATAATGGAAGTGTCTCTTTAACTGTAAACTCTCATAACCGAGAAACGATTAGTTTCAATGGTGATATTGATTTAACAAAAGAGGATGAGTGAGACTTTCAGTCTCACTTTTTATCAATATGATCCTTTAGTTGAGGCAACTCTATATTGTATCGAATAGATAACACACGCAATATAAATACAGATGCTCCTGATAATATTTGTACTAAATAGTCGGGAAGATTTAAAAGAAAAGCTAACCAATAAACAACTCCCCCAACAATACAAGCCATTGCATAGATCTCTTTTCTAAAAATTAAGGGAATTTCATTGATAAATACATCACGAATAACTCCTCCAGCAGCACCAGTAATGCTTCCCATTATTATTGCAACCCAAAAAGGTTGTCCCAAATTAATACTTGTACTTACCCCTACCACCGTGAAAAGGGATAGACCAATAGTATCAAAAATAAAAAAAGTGTTGTGTAAATGAATGAGGTATTTTCCAAAAAGAATAACCCATAATAGAGCCAATCCCGTACAAATAACATAGATAGGTGTGGTCATCCAAATAGGAGTTACACCCAACATCAAATCACGGATAGTTCCGCCTCCTATCGCTGTTGAAAAGCCCACAACAAAAGCACCAAACAGATCAAACTCTTTTGCTGAGGCCAAGCGAACCCCGCTTATGGCAAAAGCAAAAGCTCCTATAAAATCTAATATTTGAACAAAAGTTGACATATTTCTCCAATTTTGGGCAAATAAACAAATAATTTCCCTAATTAAACGTACATTTGTACTGAATAAAATATTGTATGGGATAAAATGAAAGTAACTATCGTAGCAGGGGCACGCCCAAACTTTATGAAAATAGCCCCAATAACAAGGGCAATGGATAGAGCCAAAGATGAGGGAAAATCAATAACTTATCGTTTATTATATACAGGAAAAGAGGATGATTCCAGTTTAGATCCTTCACTTTTTTCAGATTTAAACATGAAGGCTCCCGATGTTTATTTAAACATCGATTATTCAAATTCAACAAAGCAGACTGCAGGAATAATGGTTGCTTTCGATCAAGAACTAACAGAGAATCCAACAGATGTAGTTCTAGTAGTTGACGACCTAACTGCCACAATGAGTTGTGCCATCGTTGCTAAAAAAAGAGGGTTAAAAGTTGCTCACCTTGTTGCTGGAACAAGATCCTTCGATATGAATATGCCTAAAGAGGTGAATCGAATGATTACCGATGGACTCTCCGACTATCTATTTACCGCAGGAAATATAGCCAATAGAAATTTAGATTTTACCGGTACAGAGAGTAAAAACATCTATCACGTAGGGAATATACTTATTGATACAATACGTTTTAATCGAAACCGGTTAATTAAACCTGTATGGTTTCCTGTACTAGGATTAAAGGATAGTGAATATATCCTCCTAACTTTAAATAGGAAAGCTATAATCAACAGTAAAAGTAACTTTAAGTCAATCATAGAAACCCTATTAGAGACTGCTGGAGATACTCCTATCGTTGCTCCCTTACACACCTATGTACAAAATGCCATTAAAGACTTGGGAATTAAAGCAGATAATCTACACATTATGCCTCCCCAAAGCTACTTGCATTTTGGCTACCTCACAAGTCGTGCTAAAGTCATAATAACCGATTCTGGAAATGTAGCAGAAGAGGCAACCTTCCTTGGCATTCCTTGTATCACACTTAATGACTTTGCTGAGCACCCAGAGACCTGGAAAATAGGAACAAACATACTGGTTGGTGAGAACCCCCAAGTGTTGGCTAAGGCGCTACAAGATGCTTTAAACGGAAATATAAAGGAGGGTATACTACCCGAAAGATGGGATGGTCGTACTGCTGAACGTATTGTACAAATACTCCTAGAAGATTAACTGAAAATATAAATTACTTCGTATCATGAGCTCGGTATCTTACCGGGCTCATCGTTTTAAAGAAACTATATCACAAAGCATGTAAGTAAAACTAGGGTAAATTATGTGTAATCTGCCCCCTTTCTTTGGAAATCATTAAAACTGACTTACAAAGTTTCTAATAGACACTGAGCACTTCTTTGTAGCCTCCTCTTTTGCCAATTAAACACCTTAAAACCTCTCATCACAAAAGAAAGATCAACAAGTATACCTGCGTTCATTCACAACTACCTTATTCATCCTCGTCAAAAAACAGAGCTTTTAACTCTAGTAAGATTAAAGAGTCTACTATTTAACAGCTTGCACACTCTATTAAAGCGTGTTCTACGTAAAAAACAATCCAACATCAGCATACCTTTATTCTATTCAAAACGCACCCTAAAAGTCACTGCTGTAACTTTTGGGGTGCGTTTTAAATATGCTGTATTGAGTCTACTCTTATCTTAATCGAAGCCTATCACCAATTTCAGGAACATAGTCGGGCTCCTTTCTATTCATTTTATAAAGCGCTTTTAACTGAATACCGTAACGTTGAGCAATGGAGTGCATGGAGTCTCCATCTCGAACAATATAAACTGTATGGGGTTTAGCTGCCCTCTTTTTCTTTTTCTTTAAAAAGATAATGTCTTCACTCGATAGAGTATAATCCTTATGTAAGTCATTATACTTCACCAGTTTTCTCCAACTAATACCAAATTCTTTAGATAAGCTCTTGAAAGTGTCTCCATTTCGAGCAACAATACAAGCCAAATCATTGATTAAATATAGTTTATGCGAGTAAACCACTTCTGGCTCCACACTAACTTTGCCTCTACCTACAGATCGTCTAGCTCCTTTTGTATCGTATTGATAAAGCTCATACTCCTCAATGATAGAGATTAGTCGGTTTGCATAGGAAGGATCTGTTGCATATCCGGCTTTTTTCAATCCTCTTGCCCACCCTTTATAGTCGGTTATTCTCAAATCAAATAGAAAAGCATAACGTGCACCTCTCTTTAAGAATAAGGAGTGATCCTCATACGACTCTCTCGGATTTTTATAAGCACGGAAACACTCATTCAAGGCATCATCGTGGTGCCTAACACTCCGACCACGCCAACTCCCACCACATTTTATACCAAAGTGATTATTACTTCTCCTAGCCAATGAACTTGTTCCAGCTCCACTCTCAAGTAGCCCTTGAGCTAAAGTGATACTAGCAGGTATTTTATGCTCATTCATTTGCTGAATAGCAAGTTCCTTATACTGATTAATATAGTCTAGATACCGCTGATTTCTACGCTGTCCAAAAGCTTGAGTCGTATAAAGTAGCACCCCCAGTAAAAGGGTACATCGAATAATTGTTCTATGCATTTTTAATAAGTTATAAATGGGAGTATTCAATCACAAAAATCATAAAAAAAATTGGGAATAACAATCTCTTTAATAACTTTGTATACAAGACTAACAACTAGCTTCGTACCATTATGAATAAATTTACAATCGTTACATCCATAAAAAAGTTTAAGTATGAGGAGCTAACAGCATCAGATCAGGAGCTTATCGACCAGGCGAAAGAGGCTACAGCAACTAGCTATTCTCCCTACTCTCAATTTTCTGTTGGTGCAGCATTCCGGTTAAACAACAACCAAATCATAGCAGGAAGTAATCAAGAGAATGCAGCCTTTCCTTCAGGACTATGCGCTGAGCGAACCGCCTTTTTCTATGCCAGTGCAAAATTTCCAGATGAACCTATTCAAACGTTAGCAGTAGCAGCTAGAAACAAACAAGGTTTTTTAAAAGACCCCATTCCTCCATGTGGAGCATGTAGACAAGCACTATTAGAAGCTGAAGGCCGATACAAACAAGCTATTCGTACGCTTTTATATGGTGAAGAGTGGATCTATGAAGTAGAGAGTATCAGTAGCCTACTTCCTTTATCTTTTCAATCATCCTCAATGGATTAATTTTTACTATGACTGTTTCATTAAAAAAACCTGCATATTGGATTATATCAAACAAAGAGAATCAAATCTTACTTAAAAAGAATAAATCTGGCTACCAGCTACCGTTATTCATCAATCCCCCTTTAAAAATAGTAGAACAAACTATCATTCATAATCTACCAGCTCTTAAAGAGAACCACTTCTATGCCTACCTTAGTGAAACCACTCATTTAAATAAAGAAGAGTATCAATGGTTTACTATTAGAGAGTCTTATTATTGGCTACCTGCCGCAGTTTATAAACAAGTAGGAAAAGCTATTCAACTAATTCATTGGGATATAAACTCTAGATTCTGCTCTTTTTGCTCCACCCCACTCAAACAGGTGGATACCATAGAGAAAGTTTGCCCACACTGTAATAGAGAGTACTTCCCTCCAATTTCAACAGCTATTCTTGTACTGATCCGTAAAAAAGATCAAATTCTTTTAGCCGAATCACATAACTTTAAAGGGAAGTTCCATAGCCTTATTGCAGGCTTCCTAGAGACTGGTGAAACCCTAGAAGAGTGCGTTCAAAGAGAAGTTTGGGAGGAAACCCGATTAAAAATTAAAAACATAACCTACTTTGGGAACCAACCATGGCCCTTCCCTAGCGGATTAATGGTTGGCTTTATAGCCGATTATGACTCTGGTGATATTATTTTACAAGAAGAGGAGCTGAAAAGTGCAAAATTCTATACAAAAGAGAATCTTCCCACGCTACCTCAAAAGCTTAGTTTAGCAAGAAGAATGATTGATTGGTGGCTAGAGCATACGAGCAAACTAGAGAGCAGCTAGCCTTTCTTTCTGTAGCTTAAAAATAAAAAGGTCCAAGAATATTCTTGGACCTT
>JASLCM010000224.1 GCA_030151845.1 Bacteroides sp. | reverse complement strand
ATGGGCTATATAGAATAATAGGAGCTGGAATAGGAGAGTAGTTAGTTACTTGGTTATCTCCATTTTCATTAATGATGGTCCATCCTGGTAATACATCAATGAGTAAATCTCCTGAAATTTTTCTATGAAAAGAGTTTCTAACTTTCTCAACCTCTGGATTCCATGCACCAAGTAGAAGTTGATTTTCATGATAAGCTGCATAAACACCGCTGAATTGCATGAGGAACAGAGCAGACTTAGCTTGTATCTCTTCTAGCTTTAGGTGTTTCTCCTCAATAAGTTTACTATTGAGATAGATTTGTTGATTATGGTAAGATTCAACATATTCCCCCTCTCCATAAGTAGCCATTAAATACATATTGAGAAGGGCCGCACACCTATTGAGGTAGAAGTCTCCAGTTGGAATATTGTATTGGTCGAAAAGATGTGATTCGGGTTTTTGATATCCTGTAGAAGTTAGATAGATGAATGTATTCTCTAGTCCAATGGTTTTATCTATAATTTTTAGTAATTCTGCTATTGTATGGTCTAGTCGAATATAAGCATCTTGGAGCTCCATTGGATACTCTTCAATGTTAGATTCTTTATATGGTCCTACATAGTAGGTTAGATTTACTAAATCTGTGATGTTGTCTTCTCCAACACCACTTTGTTGGAAGAGTTCCTCAGCTAGTCTGTTTATCTCACTGTTGATAAACGGTGAGGTGCAAAGTCTACGATATTTTTGCTCCCTATTACTCTCTAATCGATGTTTAAAAGATGCTTTTCGTTGCGCTGGGAGAAAGTCATATTTGAAAGAGGGGAGGAGAGGTTCCCACACCATCTCACTAATTCTTTGGTCGACTCCATTTGTTTCATTGTGGCGACCTACCCACCATGGGAAGTCTTTATAGAAGGTAGTACTGCACCATTTTCCTGTCTCTGCATTGAGCCAAATTGCTGCATCGCCCGCATGCCCAGCACCGAAAATAGCAGCTTCTGCCGTTGGTGCTATGGAGAAAACTAATGCTTTCCCTTGTGTCGCTTTTTTAAGTTCATCAGAAGCTGTAGAAGTTAAAAGTTTGGTTGGGGCAACGGTTTGCGTTGTGTAATTCCCCAAGTATCGATCATCTTCTACTGCAGAAGTAGGCTGCAGCGTAGCCTTATTAAGCCACTGATCGGAAATAATACCATGTAGTTTTGGGCTGGTTCCTGTATGTATAGATGCATAGTTTGCTGCTTTTGAGAGAAACTTAAAAGTAAATTCGACGTTGGTGTATACTTTTCCTTCACTCCACAGCTTTTTTAATCCATCCTCACGATAGAGTGAATAAAATGCTTCAAGATAATCTGTTCTCAACTGATCTACAGTAATACCTATTACAGCTTTAGGGTTTTTGGGTATACTGTTCTGAGCCTGTAGACTAGCAAAGCTTAAGATTGTTAATATTGAAGTGAATAATCCTCTCATCGATTTTTTTTATAAAATACATAATATGTTGTTCTAAGCAACAATATTAATGCCAAAGGTACAATAGCTAAATTAATTCTTTGAGGGATAACTCCCCAAAGCATCATAAAAAGTGTTAAAACGATAAGGTTTAGTGTGAAAATGAGTAACCGGAGCTGTTTTAATCGCTTTGACCAAAGAAAAAATGGATATAATAGATATAGAGGATGGATTATAAATAGAATGTAATTAGGGCTAACTGCAGGGTGTTCGGAAAAGAAAACTAAAAAACTAATAAGTGTGCCAGCTAGACCTAGGCAGATAAAAATAAGGGTGTCTAGCACTCTACCCCATTGGTTTCTCTTTCTATTAAAGTAAGTAATAAGAGTAAAAAGAAGTAAAAGGGCAGAAAACGCTTGAAAAGGTGTTATGAAAATAGTTTTTTTTCTTATTGAAGGTTTATTCTCGAAAGATAATATTGTTTTAGTTGGGCCTGCTAAAGTAGTAAGCTTTTTTTCTCTCTTTATGTTTGTTTTAGACATACTAGCCATTAAGTAAAGTGGTGCAAAAAGCTCTTCACTTTGACTAATTGGTTTATCTGCTTTACTTCCCAAGCAAAGGTCGATACCAAACTCCTTCCAAGGGAAATTAAAGGTATGCTCATGTATAATTGTTCTGAAGGATTTTGTATAGCTTGTATCTTTAGCAAGGATTATGCTATCTTCTATAACTTTATGGATAATATCCCGAGGCTTGGTTGAGCAATTATTGTATAAAAAATTATAACGATAGGTTCGGTTTTGGGGTTTATAGTTTTCTTCAAGAAGGAAGAGTAGATGATTGGATTCTGAGGGTGTTAAATTTAACTCTTGCTCCCAAACTTGTCTTTTATAGAAATTATATTCATAAATAAAATCTTGAAAAGAGGTGATTCCTAATTGGTAATCGGTCTGCCCAAGTGCAAATCTAAGAAAAAAGTTGGGGGAATTGAAGTTGAATAATCCGTAATTAAAAACGAGATCAATATTTCTAGTTGTGTCTTTGTAGCGGATAGCAGTGTGTCCAAATAAGGAATAAGCCTCCTCGCCAGGTTCACAAGTGAGTAAGCTGAACGTTTTTGATTGATTTGATGCAGCAGATACAGTTACCTCTTTAAAAGATATAGATAAAATGATTAAAAAAAACAAAAATAACTTGTTACGTTGCATAAATATTTAAATTATAAGGTGCAAATATAAGATTTAATGAGGCAGCAGGATACTTTCTTTCAACTTTTTGTTCATCTATTCTTGAAATAAATTATCTTTGTCTTTCGTTTGTTGAAAGTAAACTTCAAAAAACAGGTTGTACAATCAATAAAACAATAAAATCGCTGTATTTGAATGGGTCTCTTGGTTGGGAAATACTTCAGTAAAGAGTAGCTCTTTTGCTTTTTTTAACGGGAGTATCTGAAAAAACTTTTGATTCATAGTTAAAAAATATCATCTTTGCAGTTAGGTTTTTAATGATGAACTGATTAACGGAATCTTAATATATTATAAATGATAAGATATAAACAGATAATTTGTGCAATGTTCCTAGTAATGGTAGCAGGAGCTGCATTTGCTCAAAATAATACGAATTCACCGTATACGCGTTACGGATTTGGACAATTATCTGATCAAACCTCTACACGTAGTAGAGCTATGGGAGGAGTTGCCTATGGTTTACGAGATAACTCACAAATAAACTTGTTAAACCCTGCTTCCTATACGGAGATAGACTCATTGACTTTTTTATTTGAAGGGGCTGTTACTTTTCAAAATACAAATTTTGATGATGGTAAACAGCGCTTGAATGCAAAGAACTCAAGCGTAGACTATGTTGCAATGCAGTTTAGAATAGCTAAGTGGATGGCTATGAGTGCTGGATTTTTACCATACTCGAATGTAGGTTATAATTTAAGTTCATCAAAGGAGGTTGAGGGGGCATCAGGGCTAACCTATATTGAATCTCATTTCGGTGAAGGTGGATTAAGGCAGGTTTTTATAGGGATGGGCTTCAGACCATTTAAAAACTTCTCTTTTGGTTTTAATACCTCTTACCTTTGGGGGGAAATAGAAAGAAATAGACTACAGGGTTTTGTTGCAGATAATAGTGGAGATAATACCTCTGCTGGAATAAACCCTTATCATGAAAATATAGTTGCTTCAATGCGAAATGTGAAATTTGACATAGGAGCGCAATACATGGTTTACTTATCGGAGAAAAATGATTTAACCCTAGGGGTAGTTTACTCTCCCAAGGCGAACCTTTCGAATGATATAACGGCCATAACACAGGCAAACACAATACAAGTGGATGAGAGCTCTTCTAAATTTGAGTTACCTGCTAAATATGGAGTTGGAGTTGCTTACCATTTTGATAAAAGATTACTTCTTGCAGCCGACTTTACGCTAGAAGAATGGAGTAAAGCGAAGTATATGGATCAGAATCTTTTTTATGATCGTACGAAATATTCTTTAGGTTTTGAGTATTTACCGAGTTATACCAAGCGAAATTATTTTGCTAATATAAAGTATAGGTTGGGTGCTTTTTATCAAGAACCATATTATAAGGTTGAAGGAGAGAGAGGAACAAGAGAGTATGGCGTCTCTGCTGGACTTTCTTTACCGCTACCTAAAAGTAAGTCTTTAATAAACCTTTCAACAGAGTTTGTGAAAACTGAAGGGCGGACTAAAAACTTTTTAGATGAGAAATACTTTAAAGTAACCGTAGGGGTCGTGTTTAACGAGCGCTGGTTCTTTAAACGTAAAATATAGAATATAAATTATAACTAAACGCATAAATACAATGAAGATTAGAACACTTATAACAGTTCTGTTTGTAGCGCTTGCTATGAATAGCTTTGCGCAAGATGAGAGTGCTTGTAGAGCCAATAGTAGTATAGCTAGAGAGGCTGTAAAGGTGGGTAATTTTAAAGATGCCTATAAACCTTGGAGGGCAGTTCTTGATGAATGTCCGCTTCTAAGGTTCTATACCTTTACTGATGGATTTAAAATTTTAAAAGGTTTTTTAGATGAAAACCAAGATCGAAAATCAGAATCTTATGTAAAATACTTCAATGAGCTCATGGAGGTGCATGATTTAAGGATGAAATACACTCCTCAATTTATAGAAAAAGGGGTTAAAGTTGCATCAGTAGAAGAGGCATTAGGTATTAAAGCTATTGATTATATTGCATATACTCCAAATATTGACGTGAATTTAGTTTATGGCTGGTTGAAGGAGTCTGTTACTGCTATAAAGGGTGAGTCTGCTGCTGCAGTATTGCATTATTTTGTTGAAATGTCTATGAATAAACTTAAGGCAGATAATACACACAGTGAGCAATTTATTCAAGACTTTTTAGATGCATCACAATATGCAGACATGGCTATTGAGGGTGCAACTAAAGATAACGTAAAGAATGTGTATAAAGGGGTAAAAGAAAACTTAGTTGCTCTATTCGTTAATAGTGGAGCTGCAGACTGTGAGTCTCTTCAAAATATTTATGGTCCGAAGGTTGAAGAAAAATAAAGCCAATCTTGCTTATCTAAAGAAGGTGGTAGAGGTAATGAAAATAATGAAGTGTACTGAACAAGAAGCGTACTTTAAGGCCTCTTACTATGCCTACCAAATAGAACCAACTGCAGATGCTGCTTCAGGTTGTGCTTTTATGGCTTATAAAAAGGGAGATATTGATGCAGCTGTAAAGTTCTTTGATGAGGCTTTAGAACTTGAGCAAAACCCAACTGCACGAGCAGAGAAGGCTTATGCTACAGCTGTAATGCTGGCTAACTCTAAGCGTTTATCTCAAGCGAGAAACTATGCTAGAAAAGCAATTTCTTTCAACGGAAACTATGGTGCTCCATATATATTAATTGCAACCTTGTATGGTTCAAATCCTAACTGGAGTGATGAAACAGCACTAAATAAATGTACCTATTTTGTCGTGTTAGACCTTTTACAAAAAGCAAAATCGGTAGATCCTAGTGTAACGGAGGAGGCTAATAAATTAATTGGTACTTATTCTAAATATGTTCCAGAAGCTAATGATCTATTTATGTTAGGTTATACTGCAGGCGATAGAATTACAGTTGGTGGCTGGATAGGAGAAACCACTACCATTAGGTAATTTATGATTCCAGAAGATAAGATACTTAGTTATCATAGAAATACGATTGGCATAGTAAGTGTTGTAGCACTTACTATGCTTTTCTTTTTATCTGCTTGTTCAGTAAAAAGAAAGAAAGAGGTCGTTCCTTTAGAAAGAGACTCTCTTCCAGTTATGGCTACGTATGATGTTTCTACAATAGTGTCGGATTCAGGTATAGCTAGGTATAGAGTGGAGGCAGGAGAGTGGTGTGGCTTGGTGGTGGTCGCAGCGCTATTGGTGTTGATGATCCGTTTCTCGGTTGAACATAAACGCAA
>JASLCM010000213.1 GCA_030151845.1 Bacteroides sp. | reverse complement strand
GTGGGCTCTAGCATAGCCATCTGGAATATTTCATTCTTCTTCTTTTCTCCACCAGGGAATCCTTCATTTACTGCACGTCCTGTAAGTTTGCTGTCTAATTCAACAATTTCTCGCTTCTCTCTCATTTTTTTAAGGAACTCACCTGCAGACAATGGAGCCAAGTCTCTATACTTTCTTTGCTCATTGATAGCTGCTCTCATAAAGTTCACCATACTCACCCCCGGAATCTCCACGGGGTATTGAAAGCTTAAGAACACACCCTCTCTACTTCTATCTTCAGGTGAAAGTTCTAATAAGTCTTTTCCTTGAAACAAAACACTACCTTTAGTAACCTCAAAAGCAGGGTTTCCTACTAAAACACTACTTAATGTACTTTTTCCAGAACCGTTTGGTCCCATAATGGCATGAACTTCACCTGGTTTTACAGTAAGATTAATGCCTTTTAGTATCTCTTTGCCATTAATATTGGCATGTAAATCTTTTATCTTTAACATGGTTAAATCTATATTTTGTTGGCTCATACGAGCTATTTGTTACTATCCTACACTACCCTCTAAAGAGATTGAAAGCAACTTTTGTGCTTCCACAGCAAACTCCATCGGAAGTTTATTGATAACCTCTTTTGCATAACCATTTACAATTAATCCAATTGCATCTTCCGTAGATATGCCTCTTTGGTTGCAGTAGAATATTTGATCTTCACTAATTTTGCTAGTAGTAGCTTCGTGTTCAATAATGGCAGTGTCGTTATTGATGTCCATATAAGGAAAAGTATGTGCTCCACAACGATCTCCTAATAAGAGAGAGTCACACTGGCTATAGTTTCTAGCTCCTGTTGCTTTTTTTGCAACCTTAACTAAGCCACGGTATGAATTTTCACTCACTCCAGCAGATATACCTTTGCTTACAATTGTACTACTTGTATTTTTACCCAAATGGATCATTTTAGTCCCTGTATCGGCCTGCTGATGATTATTTGTAACAGCTACACTGTAAAACTCTCCTACAGAGTTATCGCCCGATAGGATACAAGAGGGATACTTCCAAGTTATAGCAGATCCTGTCTCTACTTGTGTCCAAGATAGTTTGCTATCTACTCCTTTACAATGTCCACGTTTTGTAACAAAGTTATAAACCCCTCCCTTTCCTTGTGCATCACCTGGATACCAGTTCTGAACCGTACTATATTTTACTTCTGCTCGGTCATGAACCACTATCTCAACAATAGCAGCATGGAGTTGATTTTCATCTCGCATTGGAGCGGTACACCCCTCTAAATATGAAACATAGGAATCATCATCAGCTACTATTAAAGTTCGTTCAAATTGTCCTGTATTTAATGCATTTATTCTAAAGTAGGTAGATAACTCCATTGGACAACGTACTCCCTTAGGAATATAGACAAAAGAGCCATCAGAAAAAACTGCAGAATTTAGACAAGCAAAATAATTATCTCGATATCCAACAACACTACCTAAATATTCACGTACTAAGTCGGGATGTTCACGAACCGCCTCACTAAATGAACAGAAAATAATTCCTTTCTCCAACAAGGTATCTTTAAATGTTGTTTTAACAGATACTGAGTCCATTACTGCATCAACAGCAATTCCACTTAGCGCCATCTGCTCTTCAAGAGGGATACCTAGCTTATTAAATGTCTTTATGAGTTCAGGATCTACTTCATCCATACTCTTAGGCCCATCTTTTTTCTTTGTTGGATCTGCATAGTAGGATATAGATTGATAATCAATTTCAGGGATACGAAGATGAGGCCATTTAGGCATCTCCAAAGTCTGCCAATGTCTAAATGCCTTTAACCTAAAATCCAGCAACCACTCTGGTTCCTTCTTTTTTGAAGATATCAAACGTACAACATCTTCATTCAGACCTTTCTCAATAACTTCAGTATGAATATCTGTAGTAAATCCATACTTATACTTCTCTTGAGTAAGCTCCTTTACATATTTATTTGGTTCTTCCATTGAATAACTATTTTAACAGGGGGCTACCCTTTTATTATTTAATTTGTTCTTCATACGTCTGCTGAAGAACTACTATAAAAATACTTCCTATTGATTGTAGCGGATTATATAACATAGACTCCTTCTTCTTTGTTCTATTAATTAGGTTATTTTCAGGATCTACAACATCCAAAACGCCTACGATTAAGCCAAGTACTATTACCGTTTTAAGTCCACCCAATATACCTCCTAAGGCTCTATTTAAGCAGCCTAAAGAGATTATATCAAAAAAGCGAGTTAAAACGTTTGCAATAATAGTGAAAATAAGAGGAACAATGATCCAGATTGTTAGAAATGATATGACCTGTGCTACACTTAGAGAGTCAATATAACTGGGTGAGATTTTAGCGGCCAAAAGTTGGTAGAAGTTTCTTGCAACTATTAAGCCAACAATTAAACCCAAAAAAGAGGCTAACTGTCGGAAGAATCCTCTGTACACTCCCCAGGCACAGCCTATAACGAACAGTACTACTACTATATAATCAAGAAGAGACATCTTTTTATCTTAAAAAAATGTGCCAATAGCTAGCTGTTAGCTAGGCTATTGACACATCAATTATTCTAAAACGCCCAGCGGCATATTATAATTTCTGTTTTATCTCAACCTCTTCGTATGTTTCTATGATATCGTCTACCTTGATATCATTGCAATTAGTCAAGCTAATACCACACTCGAAGTTCATTCCAACCTCTTTCACATCGTCCTTAAAGCGTTTAAGTGCGTTGATCTCACCCGAGAAGATAACAATACCGTCACGAATAAGTCTAGCTTTATCCGAACGCTTAACCTTCCCTGTCTTAACTAAGGCTCCAGCAACCATGCCTACCTTACTAATATTAAAGACTTCACGAACTTCAATTGTTGCAGTAACTTGCTCCTTAACGATAGGCTCAAGCATTCCTTCCATAGCGGCTTTCACCTCCTCGATAGCATCATATATAATCGAGTATTTACGGATATCAACTCCCTCTTCTTCAGCTAAGCGGTCAGCACCTGCTGATGGACGCACTTGGAATCCTATGATAATTGCATCTGACGCGGCTGCTAAAGAAACATCAGATTCTGATATTTGACCTACTCCTTGGTGGATAACCTTTACTTCAATCTGCTCAGTAGAAAGTTTGATTAAAGAGTCACTTAAAGCCTCAACAGAACCATCTACGTCACCTTTCACAATAATATTAAGCTCTTGGAAGTTACCTAAAGCAATTCTACGGCCAACCTCATCAAGAGTAAGCATTTTCTGGGTTCTAATTCCTTGCTCACGTTGAAGCTGTTCACGTTTAGTTGCAATCTCACGCGCTTCTTGTTCTGTTTCCATTACATAGAAGGCATCACCTGCAGCAGGAGCACCATCTAACCCAAGAATCTGTACTGGAGATGATGGACCAGCCTCTTCTATCCTTTGGTTTCTCTCGTTAAACATTGCCTTAACCTTACCAAAGTAACTTCCAGCAAGAACTACATCTCCCATTTTCAAGGTACCATTAGATACTAGCATAGTAGCCACATAACCACGTCCACGATCAAGAGTTGATTCTATGATAGAACCTGTAGCTTCACGATCAGGGTTAGCCTTTAACTCTAACAGTTCAGCCTCTAGGAGAACCTTTTCAAGAAGCTCTTTTACACCTAGACCTTTTTTAGCTGAAATATCTTGAGATTGATATTTACCTCCCCACTCTTCAACAAGGAAGTTTAGCGTAGCAAGTTCCTCTTTTATCTTATCGGGGTTAGCTGTAGGTTTATCAATCTTATTAATTGCAAAAACAATAGGGACACCAGCTGCAACAGCATGGTTTATCGCCTCTTTTGTTTGAGGCATCACATTATCGTCTGCTGCTACAATAATAATAGCAACGTCTGTTACTTGTGCACCACGAGCACGCATCGCTGTAAACGCCTCGTGACCAGGAGTATCCAAGAAGGTTATCTTTCTTCCATCCTCTAAAGTAACATTATAAGCTCCAATGTGCTGAGTGATACCACCTGCCTCACCTGCAATCACATTTGCTTGACGCACATAGTCTAGTAATGAAGTCTTACCATGGTCTACGTGCCCCATAACAGTAACAATAGGAGCGCGAGGCTCTAAATCATCAGGATGATCCTCTTCAACCTCTATTGCTTGAGAAACTTCGGCACTAACATACTCTGTTTTAAAACCAAACTCCTCAGCCACAAGGTTAATTGTCTCAGCATCTAGTCTTTGG
The DNA here is from genome assembly GCA_030151845.1 of Bacteroides sp. Lineage (GTDB taxonomy): Bacteria > Bacteroidota > Bacteroidia > Bacteroidales > Bacteroidaceae > Bacteroides_E. Next base: position 16,147 of record JASLCM010000213.1, on the reverse strand, counting down.
TTAATTGAAACCATTAGACCGATACTCATACAAGTACTAATAATATCATTGATAGAGACATCCATTAGGCTAGCTAGTTCACTAGCAGTAACGAATTCAGTAAGCTTAATTGTTTTACTTTCAGCATTCTCCTTAGCCTCAATATTTTGAGTTCTAGTCGATGCTTGGTCTCTTTTTTCTTTTCTGTATCGAGCAGCCTTATTCTTACCTTTCTTAGTAAGTCTTGCTAAAGTCTCCTTAATTTGTTGTTGTACGTCCTCCTCAGTAACCTCTTGGCGAACATTAGGCTTTTTAAATTTTTTCTTTCTAACCTTTTTGCTCTCTCTCCTATTATTATTGTCAGAAGAGTCCACCTTACTAACATCAACCTTCTCTTTAGCAATTCTACTACGACGTCTGCGACCTCCACCCTTACGAGCATCAGCGCGGTTTTTGTCTTTCTCCTCTCTCTCCTTCTTTCTCTCCTCTTTAGTCTTTTTCTTAGGTCTAGTAGACTGATTTATAGCAGAGAGGTCTATATGACCTACTACATTGATATTAGAGACAAGTTCCGTATCTCTAATTTTGAAAATACCATCATCCTCTTTATCTGCAGAGGCTTTTTTCTCTTTAGGGGCAGGATTAACCTTCTTAACCTCCTTCTTTATAGGCTTTTCAACCTTAGAGGACTTTTTGATCTCTTTTTTGTCTCCAGCAGTCTGTTCTTTCACGTTATGCTTCTTATCTATATTCGGAGTTTCAGCAGCTTCCAGAGCGGCTTCCTCCTTTTTATTTATTTTATTTTCAATTGGTGCAGAAGAGGGCTTTGCCTCTTTCTTTGGTTTTGCAGAGAGGTTTTCTAGGTCAATCTTACCCACTGGTGTCACCTTTGGTTTTACCTCTTCAGGAACAACAGTTTTAACTACATTCTGCTTTGGCTTCTTCTCCTCCTTCTTCTCATACCCTTCTATTGCAACAGAAGCCTTACTTTTATCTTTGTTACTTTGTCTCTCTTGTATAAACTTCTCAGACTTTATTCTTAAAGTCTTATCCTTACTAAATTCTTCTACTAAGAGCTGATATTGCTCTTTTGAAATCTTAGTGTTAGGGTTCTCCTTAACCTCAAACCCCTTCTTCTGTAAGAACTCAACAACAGTTGAAATCCCTACATTCAAATCTCTAGTTACTTTGTTTAACCTTATCGTCATATTGTTCATTTAATAAATAATAGAAAGAAGAAATACCTACTTAACTTTTCATCCTAAAAGAAATTAGACGATTAAGGATTATAAACGCTATAACTTAATCATCTAACTCACACTTCACTAGTTCTCATCTTCGAATTCGGATTTCAAAACATGTAAGACTTCATCTATAGTCTCCTCTTCTAAGTCGGTTTTCTCTACTAGCAAACTATAAGGAGCATTCAGTACAGATTTAGCTGTATCTAACCCTATGTTTTTAATAGCATCAATTACCCAAGAGTCAATCTCATCTTTAAACTCATCCAAGTAAATATCTTCCTCTTCTTCTTCATTCAGTTCTCGGAAAACATCTATAGTATACTCTGTGAGCATACTTGCAAGCTTAATATTAAGCCCACCTTTACCAATAGCTAAGGACACTTCTTCAGGCTGAAGAAATATCTCTGCCTTCCTATCCTCTTCATTTAAACGAATAGAAGAGATCTTAGCAGGGCTCAATGCTCGTTGAATAAAAAGCTGAATATTAGAAGTGTAATTTATAACATCAATATTCTCATTACGTAGCTCACGAACTATGCCATGAATTCTACTTCCTTTCACACCAACACAAGCACCAACAGGGTCAATTCTTTCATCGTAAGACTCAACAGCAATCTTTGCACGCTCTCCAGGAATTCGAGCTATTTTCTTTATAGTGATTAAGCCATCTGCAATCTCAGGAACCTCTAATTCAAATAAACGTTCCAAGAAAACTGGAGACGTTCTAGATAGAATAATTTTCGGATTATTGTTTTTGTTATCAACACGCGCAACGACAGCTCGAACAGTCTCTCCTTTACGGTAGAAGTCACGAGGAATTTGCTCCGATCTAGGAAGGATTAGTTCTGTCTCCTCGTCATCAAGAAGTAGCATCTCCTTTTTCCAAATCTGATAGACCTCAGCACTAACAATTGTACCAACCTTATCAATATATTTATTGTAGATACTATCTTTTTCTAACTCTAATATTTTTGAAGCAAGTGTTTGTCTTAAATTAAGAATAGCTCTTCGGCCAAAATTCTCAAATTTAACCTCATCTGTATACTCTTCCCCAACTTCATACGATGGGTCTATTTTCTGTACATCAGATAAGCTCACTTGACTGTTTTCGTCTTCAACTTCATCATCAGCAACTACGATTCTATTTCTCCAGATCTCAAAGTCACCTTTATCTGGATTTACAATCACATCATAGTTCTCATCAGAGCCAACCATCTTAGCTATAACGCTACGAAAAGACTCCTCTAGGACACTGACCATAGTGGTCTTATCGATATCTTTCTTTTCCTTGAATTCTTGAAAAGTATCTATGAAGCTGACTGTTTCGTCTTTCTTGGCCATATTATTTAAAACTAATTAAGTATTTCGTGTAATTTATCTCTTCGAACGAATAGGACTCTTTAACATCCACCTTTTTAGGACGTTTTTCTCCTTCTTCTCGAACTTTTTTTGTCGTTTTTACCGTAATCCCCTCATCAGTAACCTCTTCTAAAGAACCTACTAGCTTAGTACCCTTCCTTAAGAATACTTCAACTTGTTTACCAACATGGTTATAATATTGCTGAAGCACTTTGAATGGTTGCCCAACACCGGCTGAGCCCACTTCTAGCTCATAATCTTCCTCATCTCTATTAAGTTTAGATTCAATAAACCTACTTAAATCAACACAATCCTCAATCCAAACCCCTTCAGCATGATCTATTTCAACCACTATTTTAGAGTCTGAACTAACCGTCACCTCTACTAGGAAGTATTCTTTTCCTTCAAGCCATTCTTCTACAATCTTCTTTACGGTCTTGCTTTCAATCATTGATTAACTATTAAGAACAAAAAAAGGAGCTTTACCGCCCCTCCCCAATCATCCATATCGAATGCAAAGATAATAAATAATCTATTCGGTTACAAAATATTAAGTAATTTATTATAAACCTGCTTTCGTTAAATAAAAATAATGGGGTTAGCCATTAGTCCATATAAAACTAACACTAACCCCAAATATAATTATATTTTATTGAACTTCTATCTCATCTACAAAAACAAATCCTGCTTTTCCTTTTCCACCATGCCATTCTGGTATATTTCGCTCGCTTTTAATGCTTACACTTAAAAATCTAGCTTTAATAGGATCAAAACTTGCCTTATGAGGATAAATGCCACCAGCATCAGACTCTTTCATTGCAGGATACTCCTCAGTATATATAGGTGTGAAATTTTCCCCATCAAGAGAAACACTAACCTCCACTCCTCTTGAATCGAACACCCAAGCTTGAGAGTCTACACAAACATCAAAAGCCAGACTTGAAATCTCCTCCTCCGCTTGAAGGTCTAAGATGAAATCTATGCTATTGCTTGTACCAATCCAACGATTGGTTAGATAGTTATTTTTTCCTTTCACCCCATCTAGTAAAGATTGATACCCCCCATTCGTGAATCGATCAGTTAATGCACTCTTTCCTTCAATCGACTTAAAAGTTGCTTTATTCACAACAAATTCATCGGTCAGTAGGTTACTCTCACCAAAACCATCACGGATCGCTATAGCCTTTAAAGTAGTTGTTTTATTAATCAGAATTGGTTCTTCATACCTTAAAGAGCTCGCCGAAGGATTGGTTCCATCTAATGTGTAGTAAATTGGAGCATCTCCTAAAGTCGTTAACACAACCTCTATATGTTTTGCTTCAAAATCACTTTTCACACTAGACTCTACATTAAATAGATGTTTAGCATAGTTTAGCCCTTTAAACTCATAATATTGAATCAAGCGAGCTAAACGAGGCAAGAACTCTTCGTAGTTTTTTGTCTCAGGTTCGCGCCACTGATTCTCAGCAAGAGCTCCAATTCTTGGTAAAAGCATATACTCTACTTGCTCCTCTGTTGGGATATATTCCGTCCAAAGGTTAGCTTGCATTCCTAAAATATGTTTTTTCTGATCTTCAGCCAGCACACTTGGAACAGGATCAAACTCATACACTTTCCATAGGGGTAAAAAACCACCTATCGCTAAGGGCTCATTTTCTTGATCATCTGTTTGATAATAATCAAAATAAGCATGCTGGTGTGGAGCCATGATCACATCATGCCCCATTTTTGCAGCTTTAATTCCCCCTTCGGTTCCTCTCCAAGACATAACTGTTGCATTTTCTGCAATATCTCCCTGAAGAATTTCATCCCATCCAATGATTTTACGACCATGCTTCTCAACCACTTTTGCTGCATGAGCCATAACAAATCCTTGCAGCCTATCTTCAGCAGTAGCCTCTGCTGTAGCAAACAACTTCTCTTTACGTACCCTCTCCTGGCATTTAGGACAAGTTTTCCATTGCGTTTTAGGACATTCATCTCCACCGATATGAATATACTCAGAGGGGAATATTTCAACAATCTCCTCTAATACACCTTCAAGAAACTCCAAAGTCAAATCATTACCAGCACATAACACCTGATCTGAAATACCCCATTTAGTCCATACCTCATAAGGACCACCTGTACATCCCAACTCAGGATAAGAAGCTAAGGCCGCCAACATATGGCCAGGCATATCTATTTCTGGGATAACAGTAATATATCTCTCTGCAGCATAAGCTACAACTTCTTTTGCTTCCTCTTGTGTGTAGAACCCTTCATAGGGAATTCCATCGTACTTTCCGCTATTTCTACCAATAACTGTTTCTGCACGTTTTGAGCCAATCTCCGTTAGCTTTGGGTATTTTTTAATTTCAATTCTCCATCCCTGATCCTCCGATAGGTGCCAATGAAAATGATTAATATTGTGCAATGCCAATATATCAATATACTTCTTCACAAAAGAGATTGGAAAGAAGTGACGCGACACATCCAACATCATACCTCGGTATGCAAACCTAGGTGCATCCTTAATCAGCACAGCAGGAAACTCCACATCACACTTTTCCAAAGGGAGAGACTTCCTTACAGTCTGTATTCCATAAAAGACACCTGCTTCGGTTGGAGAAGAGATTACAATCTGCTTTTCAGACACATCTACAACATACCCTTCTTCGTTATCGGATACTTCCGATAACTTTAACACAATTGCATCATCACCATTATCTCCAGCAAGAACAGTTAAATCCTTACCCAGTACCTCTTTAATATATTCTGCTAAGAATTGAGCATTTTTCAACATCTTCTCATTCCCTTCAGGATACACTATCTTTGTACTATTGTTCAAGACAAAAGGAGAAGCTTTTGTCAGCTCTATACTTTTTGGAAGAGGAACCACTTGATAGTCGGCCTTCTTCTGTACATTACCACAACTCACCAAGCATAAAAGCAGAGTAAGTACACTTAAATAACGCCTAATTTTCACCATAACTTGTATATTATCACCTTATATATTATATAAATTTATTTTTAAACTCCTATATATGAAAAGTTTTAGCAAAGATAGCTAATATTAGCTCTAAATTAAATACACATCTCATTTTTTGATACAAACTCTCTTTTTACCGTATAAATTCCTACAACAACCCCAACAGCACTGTTAATGAAGGTAAAAAACAAACCATCAAGGTTAAATATTGCTTATAAAGAACCTTTTATCTATGTTTTATAACATACAATTAAATTTTATGCTTATATTTGCATCGAATTAGAAAGGATAAAAATAAACCGCTTTTCAAAAGGTGAAAAGCACAAAAGACGAAAATTATGAAAAAGAATCAGAACGAGATTATGATGCTACAGTATCGCATCAACCGCTACCAAGCGATGGGAAATGGAATTATGTGTCAAAAACTTAATAACAAACTTCAGAAGTTATTATCAAAAGAAATTGACCTATAAGACTTAGAAAAATGAAAACAGTACATATGAAGAAGGCTGTCTATGCAATAAAGAAACATAGATAGCCTTTTTTAATGCTTAAAAAATAAATACTGTTCCTTGTAAAATACTATCTTTAAAGAAAAAAATGGCACATCCTCTTAACACCAACAAACAATTTATGGTAGGCAATGGTATCTTAGCCTTTGCAGTAATCTTTGTTGTCGTTATCTTTAGCTACATGAGCCTAAGCCTACAACGTAAAAACAAATCTACCTCCTATCCAGAGAGCTACACCTTAACACTCAATGACTCTTTCCTAAATGACTCAGTTGCCATATACATCAACGACAGTCTCCTTTTTGAAGGAAAACCTAACAGCTATCCGCTATCGGTAACAGTCAACAGATTCGCAGAACAAAATGTAGCTATTCTGGTAAATCAAAAAACCGACAGACTTTTTATGTTCGACTTAAAGCAAGAAGGGGGTGAATATCACTTTAACTTGCAAAACAACGAAATCTCACGTATTAAATAGGAAGCTTTACTTTTTTTAAGTCTGCCATCAAAGAAGCACAGTTTCCCTGTGTATATGAATCCAGCAGATTCCAAAAAACAGAAGAGTGGTTCATTTCAGAAAGGTGCGCCAACTCATGTAGAATTACATACCTAACAAGATTCTTCGGCAAAAGAAGAAGAAAACAAGATAAGGTAATCTCATCATTAGAGTTACAGCTTCCCCATTGTGTTCTACTTCTTCCCACTTTAACCAACGAATAGGTTAGCCCTAATGCTTTCGCTTCTTTTTCAACCATACAGGGCAAAGCCTCTTTCGCTATTAACATCAAAAAATGAACAAGCTTATTTTTTATCCATCTTTGAAAGCAAAGCCTTGAATAGTCCTCTGCTGGATTTAGATGAAAGATAAGCCTATTATTTGTGAAAGAAGCATACTCCTCGCCATCAAATCTCTTTGTCTCTATACTCACCCATTCAGAACAGTAGCTGAAGCCTAAACCGATGGGTTCAATCCTACTAACCTTTAATAAATTTCTTAATTTGGGACGAAGTAAATCAACCGTTTTAATCAACTCCTCCTCTTTACTAAATTTAGGGACAGAGACATGCAACATATTCTCTCTCACCCTAAAAGTAAAACTCTTTGCAGACGATATTCTTCTCACGAAAATAGGGCCAAACTCATTATCTGTTATATACCTACTCAATTGTAGTTCCTTTTTTTCCTAGAAGATCCTTATAAGAGGTTATGAGTACCTGACTAACCCCTCGTTTCACCGCATCAAGAGCATTTTTAATTTTAGGTACCATTCCTCCTGTCAAAACTCCCTCCTCTTGATATTTGATAAAGCTCTTTTGATTTATAAGAGAAATAACCGATTCCTCGTTCGATGGATCTCGTAGCACACCATCAAATTCAAAGCAGTAAATCAACCTCACGGTAGCCTGATTAGAGAGTGCGGCAGCTATTTCTTGAGCAATGGTATCTGCATTGGTATTGAGTAGTCTTCCCTTGCCATCATGCGTCAGAGGAGCCACAACAGGCACCATTCCTCCTTTTGCTAACTTCAAGAAAGCATTACTGTCTACCCTATCAACATCACCAACATATCCATAATCTACTGGATTAGGACTCCTCTTGTGAGAGAGAATGAGACCACCATCGGCACCGGTTAAACCAAGTGCATTAACACCAATCGCCTGAAGCTTAGAGACTATGGTCTTATTTACCAAACCACCATACACCATAGTCACAACATCTAACATAGCTCTATTAGTTGCCCGCCTTCCATCAATCATTTCTGTTTCCACCTCAAGTTTTTTTGCAATTGCCGTAGCAGATCGCCCTCCCCCATGAACAAGTATTTTGAGCCCATCTACTCTTTTAAACTCCTCTAAAAAAAGCTGAAGTGCCGATGCATCTTCTAAAATTTTTCCTCCTATTTTAACAACATCTATTTTCATAGTAAGTAATTCTACAGATTAAACAAAAAGTGACCTTGATGCAGAAGCAGACAAGATCACTTTTATATTTCGCATAAATATCAATCTCTCTATTGTTCTAAATAGGTGTATCCATACAGACCTGATCGATAATTCGCTAAGAACTCTTTTCCCTCTTCAAGAGAAATCTTCCCAGCTTTAACAGACTTAGTTACCCAAGTTTCAAGCGTACGAACCAATTTCTTAGGATTATATTGCACATAATCCAACACCTCAGCTACAGTTTCCCCATCGATTACTTGATCTATTGAGAACCCTTGATCATCTACAGAAATATGTACAGCATTGGTATCTCCAAATAAGTTATGCATATCTCCCAATATCTCTTGATAGGCTCCAACCAAAAAGACACCAATGTAATAAGGCTCTTTCCCTTTCATCGTATGAACAGGCAGTGAGTGCCCTATGTTAGAAGTTGAAATAAAGTTAGAAATTTTTCCATCAGAGTCACATGTCACATCTTGAAGCGTAGCTAAACGCGTTGGACGCTCATCCAATCTCTGAACAGGCATAATAGGAAAGACCTGATCAATAGCCCAGGAGTCTGGAAGAGATTGAAAGAGTGAGAAGTTACAGAAATATTTATCTGCAAGAAGTTTGGAAAGTCCTCTAAACTCATCTGGCATATGCTTCAAGCTAGTAGCTATTTGGTGAACTTCACGAGTAATAGACCAATACAACCGCTCAATCATCGCCCTTGTTTTTAAATCAACAATACCATGGCTGAAAAGATCGAGTCCCTCCTCACGAATCTGTTGAGCATCATGCCAAGCTTCTAGGATTCCATTCTGATTTAAGGTTTCCCAAATTTGATACAACTCTCTGACTAATTCATGATCTTCCTCTTTCACCTCAATCTCATCATCCCACTCAGGCAGTGAAGCTGTTTCTAATACTTCAAAAACAAGAATAGAGTGATGTGCTGTTAACGCTCTTCCACTCTCTGTTATTATGTTTGGGTGTGGTATTCCATTTTTATCACTTGCGTCTACCAAAGTTGAGATAGAGTCGTTTACATACTCTTGAATCGAGTAGTTCACACTACTACTGCTATTTGCAGACTTTGTTCCATCGTAGTCGACTCCTAGTCCGCCACCTATATCTACATACTCTATGTTATACCCTAAACGATGCAATTGAACATAGAACTGAGAGGCCTCACGAAGAGCAGTCTTAATCCGTCTTATTTTTGTAATCTGACTACCAATATGGAAGTGAATTAACCTTAAGCAATCTTGCATACCTTTGGAGTCCAAAAACTCTAAAGCCTCTAATAGCTCACTCGAGGATAGTCCAAACTTGCTAGCATCACCCCCAGACTCCTCCCACTTTCCGCTACCTGAGGAGGCTAATTTTATCCGTATTCCAATATTTGGCCTAACATTTAAGCGCTTAGCCATCCGCGCTATTAACTTGAGTTCGTTTAATTTTTCAACTACAAGAAAAATCTGCTTACCCATTTTCTGAGCCAACAAAGCTAGTTCTATATAGCTCTCGTCTTTATATCCATTGCATATAATCAGGGAGTCAGAGCCTGTATTAATCGCTATTACAGCATGAAGTTCAGGTTTTGAACCTGCCTCAAGCCCTAAGTTAAACTTTTTACCGTGGCTAATAATCTCCTCAACAACTGGCTGCATTTGGTTTACCTTAATCGGGTAAATTATAAAGTTTTTAGCCTTATATCCGTACTCATCAGCTGCTTTTGCAAAGCACTTCGCCGTATTTTCTATCCTATCATTAAGAATGTCTGGAAAACGAAGAAGCACAGGAGAAGAGACATCCCTCAGTTGCAACTCATCCATCAATTCTTTTAAATCAACAGCAACACCCCCCTTTTTTGGAGTTACATAAACATGACCGTTCTCATTGATACCAAAATAATCAGTACCCCAACCAGTGATGTTATACAATTCTTCAGAATCTTCAATGCGCCATTTTCTCATCTTATCAATATTCAAAAGGTTTAATTAGACACGTTTTAAAATTGCAGCAAAAATAAGTATAAATACTAAGTCTGCAACTTTATTACCTAAAGAAACAACGCTATTTTAAAAAATAAGCAGTTGTCTCTCAAAAAAGTAGAGTAAGCAAGTTCATAAACAAAACAAGAACTAGCTATTTTTACACTAGTATTACAACAGTTCAACGGTTAAGATGTTCAAATTCAATAGCATTTATCGGTTATCCCCCTTTTGATAACACTTTAACTAGTTGTTGCGTAGCCAGGTTAACCTCCTCTACAGAATCCAAATGTTCAGCAAAAAAACGTATATCTGCTTGTTGGTAAAATTGGGATCGCTCATTCAGTAAGGTGGTAATTTTCCCTTCCAACTCATCCAGAGGAGTATTTTTAACCAAGGGACGCTTATCTCCACCAGCAATAAGTCTTCGTAGGAGTTCAGGGATAGAAACTGTTAATAAAACTACTCTACCACTTTTCTTCATTAAACGCATATTTTCAAAAAAACATGGAGTTCCTCCTCCAGTTGCAAGAACAAGATTCTCACTATCAGAAAGTTTAACTAAAGCTTCTCGCTCCATTTCTCGAAACTCCTCTTCTCCAAATTTTGCAAAAAGCTCTGGAATAGAGAGCCTCTTCTCCTTCTCAATAAACTCATCCAAGTCAATAAACTCTCTCCCCAAAGCCTTAGCTAAAGGTCTTCCTAGGGTAGTTTTACCCGTTCCCATAAACCCAATTAAATAAATTATTGCCATCTCTACCTCCTCTTTTCTAACAAAGGTAATAAATATACTAAAATGATTTCATCCTATCTAAAACAACTCCTTATCTCACAAGATTAATCTCACACTCTAAAATAATTACTACCTTTGAGCTAAAATTGAGAAGAAAGTTTATGGCTAAACAGAAGTATTATGTGGTGTGGGAAGGGTATAAAACTGGGGTGTTTAGCACCTGGACAGAGTGTCTTTTACAAATAAATGGATACCCTAATGCTCTATACAAGTCTTTTCCATCCAAAGAAGAGGCCATTAAGGCCTATAACTCTGCCCCTTCCCTCTATATACAAAAAAAAGAACCTAGCCAAGCTGTACAGAAATCTCAACCAACAGCAGAGAGAGTTTTACCCAAAGAGGTCATTGAGTCAAGTTTAGCAGTAGATGCAGCTTGCAGTGGTAATCCTGGCCCTATGGAATACCGTGGGGTTTACACCTGTACAGGCAGTGAGCTTTTTCACTTTGGTCCCATCGAGGGAACGAACAATATTGGTGAATTTCTAGCTCTAGTGCACGGTTTAGCTTATTGCAAGCAACATAAGATGGATTTACCTATTTACAGCGATAGTGTTAACGCCATAAAATGGGTTCAACAGAAAAAGTGCAAAACTAAACTTAAGCTAACGGCGAAAACTGCGAAAGTTCACCAGCTCATACAACGAGCAGAGTATTGGCTGCATAACAATACCTATACAACCAAAATCATAAAATGGGATACCAAAAAATGGGGAGAGATTCCTGCCGACTTTGGAAGAAAGTAACTCCCTCCACTTACAAGGTTTGCATACTATGTAATCTCCGGTAATATCCCTCCTTCGCTAACAACTCTTCATGCTTTCCACGCTCAACAATCTCACCTTCATAAAGAACACAAATTTCGTCGGCATTCTTTATAGTAGAGAGTCGGTGAGCTATTGCTATTGTTGTTCTTGTTTTCATTAAGCGCTCAAGAGCCTCTTGAACCAATCTCTCTGATTCGGTATCTAAAGCAGATGTTGCCTCATCCAAAATTAGGATTGGAGGATTTTTAAGAATAGCTCTCGCTATACTGATGCGTTGTCTTTGTCCTCCAGAAAGCTTTCCGCCTCGGTCTCCAATGTTGGTGTTATAGCCCTCCTCATACTCCATTATAAAATCATGGGCATTTGCAATCTTTGCTGCTTCAACCACCTCCTCCTTTGTTGCCGACTCTGAACCAAAAGCAATGTTATTATAAAAAGAGTCGTTAAAGAGAATAGCTTCTTGGTTTACATTACCTATAATTTTTCTAAGCTCTGATATTTTAAGCACTTTTACATTTACACCATCTATCAAAATTTCACCATCAGTAACATCGTGATAACGTGGTAAAAGATCCACTAAAGTGGACTTTCCAGAGCCCGACTGCCCTACTAAAGCTATCGTTTCACCTTTATTTACAGTTAAATTGATGTTTTTCAGTACATTTTTAGAGCCATCGTAAGAAAAAGTAAGGTTTCTAAACTCTATTTTTTCCTTTAAGCCATCAATCTCTTTAGGCTTCTCAACCTCTACAATAGTGCTTTCTGCCAATAGAATTTTATCTATCCTCTCCATAGAAGCCAATCCCTTAGGAATATTATATCCTGCTTTAGAGAACTCCTTTAACGGATTGATTAAACTATAAAGCATTACTAGGTAAAAGATAAAAGAGGGGGCATCTATCGTAGAGTTGTTACTCAATATTAAAGTCCCACCAAACCAAAGCACAATAACAATTAAAACTGTACCTAGAAATTCACTCATTGGATGCGCTAAAACCTGTCTTGTAGATACCTTATTAATCGCAGCCCTGTATTGGTTACTACACTTTATAAAACGATTACTCATTTTATCTTCAGCCACAAAGGCCTTGATAATACGCAAACCTCCTAAAGTTTCTTCTACTTGAGACATGGTGTCACTCCACTTCTCTTGCGCATCTAAAGATTGACGTTTTAATTTCTTACCTACTGTGCCCATCACCCAACCCATAAAAGGAAGTACTAGTATGGTAAATAGAGTAAGTTGCCAACTTACAAAAATCAATGTAGCAAAATACATTACAATTAATATTGGATTCTTAATTAGCATATCCAAAGAGCTTGTGATAGAGGTCTCAACCTCATTAACATCACCACTCATACGAGCAATGATATCTCCTTTTCTCTCCTCCGAGAAAAAAGCAAGCGGCAAATCCAGAATTTTATTATAAAGCTGTACACGAATATCCCTAACAATTCCTGTTCTCAGCGGAATCATTACTGCAGAAGAAGCAAAATAGGCTAAAGTTTTTAGTAGAGTCATTCCTGCTAAAAACACCCCTAAAAGAAGCAAAGTATTAGATGCACCATGTGTTTCTATTAGCTGAGTAATGTAATAATAAAAGTTATTGACTAAGGTATCTTTCGTTACCCCTGTTTCACTCCAGGGAATAAACACATACACTTCATTAGTAATCTTAAATAAGATCTGTAAAATTGGAATGATTAGACTAAAGGAGAATATGTTTAGAATTGCCGACAATACATTAAAAAGTAAGGTCCATAAAAGATTACTTTTATAGGGCGGAACAAAGCGGCGTAAAAGTTTTGCGAACTCTTTCATTCAATTATTTTTAGCAACAAATATAGTGGTTTAAAAGAAATAAGTGAGAGGTTTATGAGTGTAGATTCTCATAATCTCTCCTCTTCCAAAATTTATCTCTAGCTTTTAAGACTGTATCAACACACATCTCTACATCGGCTCCTCTAGCTTTTGCATAAGCTTTTGCCAAAAGGGTGAAAAAGTGAGTATTCCCCCATAGCCTGGCAAAATTTTTGCATCCCTTTTCTACAGATACTGGACCAAACTGCATCCTATTTATATCTACTAAGGAAAACTGAAACCTTCCTTTTTCATCTTTCTCATAAAGTATATTACCTGGAGAATAATCTAAATGATATATCCCTTTTTCATGAAGGTCTGCTGTAAACTCGGCTAAAGATTGGGCTATTGGTATATATTCTTCTGCACTGGCCTCTTCAATCCAGTATAGTGTGCTCTTCTCAGCATCATGAATGCTTATAAAGTAAGAGTAGCTTATTAAACCAAACGAGCTTAACTCAATATATGCGATTGGAGTTGGTGTCTCTATGCCTCTCTCTTTTAAATAGCTTGGATATAAAAAAGCTCTCTCTCCTTTCGGTTTTCTAAAAAAAGTGTAGGCTATACGATTAATAAAAATAGGGATACAATACCTTTTTACATTAAGTAATACACCTTGATGCTCAATTACCTTAATAAGGTTTCTCCCTTCATAAATTACCGTTCCCTCTTTCTCAAACCGAGAGGGAATTTCTTTTAGAAAGTCTTCTAAAAAAGAATAGGTAGGATTAATCAAAACTTTCATCACTTATTTTTTGCCTCTTTTGAGTTTAAAAAATCAAGAATCTTAGAAACAACAAACTCCTCTTTAATGGAGTTCATACAGGCATAATCTCCACGAAAACACTCTTTTTGTCCATAGATAGAACAGGGCCTACAAGGTAACTCCTCATTTTGTACGATTAGCTCTTCAGACTGTCTCCAACCAAGGAATCCTGCAAAAGGATGCGTTGCACCCCATAGAGTTAAAACAGGAGTGTTCACTAAGGATGCAAAATGCATATTCGAGGAGTCCATAGAGACCATCATATCTAGATGACTCATTAAGATCAGTTCAAGATTCATCTTTAGTTTCCCTATAACAGAGTAAACGTGATCAAATTCACTCTCCCACTCCTCCATGAACTGTTTCTCTTTCTCTCCTCCTCCAAATAAAAAGATTGTAATATTGGGCTGCTTGTTGAGCGAAGAAACCACTTTTTTCATTTTTTCAAGTGGATAAATCTTCCCTCTATGCTGTGCAAAGGGTGCAATACCTACCCACAATCCCTTCTTCTCACCTGTAAGCTTAACAATCTCTGTAAAATCTCCTTTCTCCTCTCCAAAAATAGAGAGAAAATCCAACTTTATAGAGCAACCCGTCTTCTCTATAGCCTTTTTATAGCGCTCAATAGAGGTCGTTTGTTGAGTAAGTTTTTTATTCTTCTTTCGAACGAGCTCTTTTTTCCCTCTTCTCCCCTTATCTATGACTGATACAGCCACACCATCTAATCGAAAACGAAAAGAGAGATACTTGGTTCTTAGCACATTGTGGAGATCAACAACATAGTCAAAGTCTAGTCGCTTTAACTCACTGTAGAGCCTATTCAGCCCCTTAAAACCAGCATAATCTGCCTGCAAATTAACCCCTAGGAAAGAGACATTTGCAGGCAAAGAAGAAAAGAGAGGTTGGAGATGTGCCTTACTCAACACTGTGATTCGATAATCAGGGTACTGAGCTGCCAAGGAGTGTAATACGGGGACAGACATAGCCACATCTCCTATAGCAGAAAAACGTATTATTAAAATACTTTTCATCCTATTTTTTAGCGTACAGAACTGGATTTAATGCTGGATCATTGTACATTTTCATCTGCTTGTACACCTTCATATACTTTCTACCAGCTTCAATATCAGCAATAAGTTG
This sequence comes from Bacteroides sp., assembly GCA_030151845.1. Taxonomy (GTDB): domain Bacteria; phylum Bacteroidota; class Bacteroidia; order Bacteroidales; family Bacteroidaceae; genus Bacteroides_E. The sequence continues at coordinate 832 of JASLCM010000213.1, read as the reverse complement.
ATCAATCGCTGTAGACAAGTCTTCTCTCTGCTCTAAAAGAACATGAAGTTTGCTAGAACATGATTCATGGTGCTCTGCAGAGGTATCTTTACGATCAACCTCTTGTTGCATGTGATAAATTTTAAGTGCTAAGATAGATAGCCTATCTATGGCCCAAGCTGGACTTTCCGTATTAATTGTTGCAGTAGGCAACTTCTCTACATCCTTATATTTTGATAGAAAATAACTATCAATTAACTCCACCAAGTCTGTACGGTCTTGATTAGACTTGTCTATTCTTCTTTTTAGCTTAAGAGCTGCCTCTGGGTTAATTTCTGGATCACGAATAATGTCCTCAAAGTGCCACTGAACAGCATCAATCCAGTTTTTTAAATAGAGGTAGTATTCAATACTCTTCTCTTCGTACGGGTTTTTTATTACTGCGTCAACACTATCTTCTATGTGATAATTAGAAGTTGCCTCATTAAAAATTTTATTACAAAGGGCACTAAATTTCATGATTAAATGATTAATTGGTTAATACTAGTTAAGGTTCTCATTAATTACTCTAAGAGTATTCCTTGCAAAGCAAAAATAGATAAAGTTTAAAGGCAAGTCAATCATTTCTAAAAATAAAGCTCCCACTTAAAAAAGAGGGAGCTTTATTACATTGAGAAGATTTTCTTATCTTCTTAATCCTAAAGCCTTAACAACGGCACGGTATCTTTCGATATCCTTATCCATTAAGTAATCTAAAAGACCACGTCTTTTACCTACTAGTCTTGTTAATGCTCGTTCTGTGCTATAATCTTTTCTGTTGAGCTTCATATGCTCAGTTAAGTGAGAAATACGG
>JASLCM010000193.1 GCA_030151845.1 Bacteroides sp. | reverse complement strand
ATGTTATCCACCTCCACAATCGAACGAAGATTACGGTAAGACTGAAGCTTCCTTAATTGCAAAAAATGGAGATCAGGTAACCGATCTTCTTTACACGACAAACTTCGCCTTTTTAGGGTTAAACGAAGCCTACCATACAACAGGAGACCAAAAGATAAAGGAGTCGTTAGAGAAGATGAAAGACTTTCTCTGTAGAGTGCAGGTAACAGCACCAACTCACCCAGAGCTAGATGGAGGCTGGATGCGTGCATTTGATTTTAATCGTTTTGAGTATTGGGGCTCTAATGCCGATTCTGGATGGGGAGCTTGGGTGATTGAAACTGGATGGACTCAAGGTTGGATTGTGACTCTTCTCTCTTTTATGGAGATGGATCAATCCATTTGGGACTTAACTGAGGATAGTAAAATTGCTAGTAATTATGAGGAGTTAAAGAACGCTATCTATCCAGAGCGATAAAAATTTTTAGAATCGATTAAAAAGTTGGCAGAGGTGTCTTTGCCAACTTTTTTTATGGAGTAGCAAAGAAGATGGAGTAAGTATAGAAAAGAGGTAAGAGCTCTTTAAAGGAAAAAGAGGGGGTAGTGAAGAGTATATATAAAAAGTGCCTCCCATTTGGGAAGCACTTTTATAGAGTAACTATTAGAGATGTAAATGTGTAATAACCTGATCGGCATACGATTTTAGCTTCTCCTCAAGGAGAGTTTTATCTAGCTCTTCACCCCTAGTCATCTTAAACCAAATGGGGTTGTAAGGATTGCTATGCGTAGTTTCCTTCTCATCTAAATCGTGTGCAAAGAGGTAGTACGATAGTTCGGTAATTGCATTTATAGCTTTACTATACTTGCTTCTACAAGCACAGATTATTAAGTCAACCTCTGCATCCATTAGCTCTTTTACTGCATTGTAAGTAGGTAGTACCTTTTTACCTTCACTCGCAATGCCAATAGTAAGCTCACTTTCTGGATGCTTAATTACGGTTGTAAAGTCTTGCTTTTTACTGGGATCGCTATTATTAGAGCTTTTAAAGCTCGTATCAATTGCAAAATCTTTAGCAATTAGCTTGTAGTATACTTCACGAACTAAGCTGGTTTTTCCTGAATTTTGCGGACCAGCAATTACAAAAATGTGTTTGTTTGGTAAACTGTTTTTAATCTCTGTTAATACTTCATTTTTATTATTCATCATACCTTATAAGATACGAAAAAAAGAGGAGTATTCAAAATAGCTTTTTTTGAGGATAAATGCCCATCAGAGAGCGATAAAAGAGATAAAAATAGGGGAGAAGAGAAAATAATTCTCTTTTTTCGAAACAAAAACCAACTTTCTTTTGTAATTATGCATAGAAAACTATCTTACAAATGAGATTGAATAAATAAACAGTAGAAATATGAAAAAAATTCTTTTTATCCTCTGTATGCTTCTCCCACTTGGAGTAATGGCACAATCGGATGTAGAACTGGTAAAAAAGTACCTTAAAAATGATTTGAACTTAGACGTAGATGTTGTGAATATCATTCGAACCGATAGTGTTTACTCTCCTTATGGGAACTTAGCACTGTTGGATAAATTAACCACCAACCTCTTTAACTCTATTCTTGATGGAACCGATCAAGTATTGACTTTGGCGAACTCTTCAGATAAGATACGGAAAGCCAACCAGGTGTTAATTCTTTGTGACTCTATAGCAAAATACGATCACTTCATTGATTTAGAGAATGCTTTGATGGAGCAATCTTTAGTGGATAAGATGATGTCTGAACTAAGTGCAGAAGATAAAGAAGAGGTTGCTAAAATTGTACAAGAGTTTGAAATTGATCAAGTAGAGCCAAATAACCTTGCCATTTACGCGAGTACCTCTATAAACAATGATAATCCAAGTAATATCTTTTTCTATGCCTATAGCAAACCCGAAATTAGCCATAGTCTTTACGAAGTGAATCAGCTATCTTCGGCAATCCTAGATCGTTTGGCTTCTGCTAAAAAGATACAACTAGAGATGACTAAATATAAGCTCAAGTTGGAGCAATAAAATAGAGAAGCTGGAATACAAAGTAGAATTTGTTTCCAATTTAAACTAGAAACACGTTAGATAGAGGGACTATATTGTCCCTCTATTTTTATTTAAAGAGGTTGTAGGTAGAGGTTGCATGCTTTTTTAGATAAAAAAATAAAACAAAAATACCTTTTTTGTGTTTAGAAAGTGTAACCTTTTTAATACACTTGAATATGAAAATACTATTACTAGTACTTTTATTTGGCTTAGCCTATTGGGCCGTAGTAAAAATAGCAGAACGAGCAGTAGTTAAACAGAACCGAGTTAAAGGCTTTTCTGGGAAGAAATATACTGTGACTTTAAAGAAGAGTGAGCATGCCCGACTAATGGGGCGTACCATTAGTGCCTTTGTCATCGCAAAGCCCACACAAGAGAGGATACACCAGGTAGCTGTATTAGACGATAAGGGGGCCGAAATAGGAGTTTTAGAGAGCGATAATAAAGCACTTTTTAAAACGATTCAAACTGAGGGTGGAAAGTTAGCAGCCTTCCTCTATCTACTAGAAAAAGAGGAAGGGGTTGTTTCTGAACTAGTTATAAAATAGGCTTTATCCTTTTTGAGTTTGATAAAGTGTAAAAGAGTTTCCTTTGTAGTAGATTAAAAGAGCAGTAGGGCTAACTAATTTACCTTGTAGTTCACTTCCCTCAAGCAGAGGGAAACTGTAAATGTAATCTGTTGTTACATGTCCTTGGGTCCAGAAGGAACCCTCCTTATACTTTTTGAACTCAATGTTTACCAACTTATCATAGAAGGTAAAGGTGTAGAGTAGGGTAATATGCTCATCTTGAAGCACCGCTTCCCATTTAGAGTTCTCTATCGACTCAACAAAAGGTATTTCCTCTTCCTTTTCATTTTTACTACAAGAAAAAATAAAGAGGCAGAGGAGTAGAGGTAGTAACTTTTTCATCTTCTTTTTGTGCTTAAAATAGCTATTTCTACTCGATCTGCCTAAGTAAGCCTCCTATTTTATTTGTGCCTTACTATGCACATCCATAACAGGAGTAAGCCCTTCGGATGGAACATAGATGATCTGAGGAAGATTACCCTTATCGGCCAATTTCTCTAATGTACGAATAAAGAGGTATTGGTTGTAAACAGGAGTTAGTGAACCATTTTCTATGTCCATAGCCTGCTTCATCCCCTTTGCTCTTTCAACCTCAGCCTCTGCATTAAGCTTTTCGGCCTCAAGTCTGGCTTTAGCCTCTTCAACAATAATTTGTCTATTCTGTTCGGCACGCACCATTTCAGCCTTACCATACAAACGACTTACATAAACTTTGTATTGAGGAACCGCGTAGAAGAGTCCCGCAACCACTAAAACAACAATAACAGAGAGTAGAATAATACTTTTCGAGTTCATTTCTTTAGTTTTGTGAATTAATCCCCAATAGTACAAGATTTATTTTTAAAAAGAGACAATTGAAGCGATTTTTTCTACTAGCCAAGAGTGAGTAACTTTCAACTCCTTAAGGAGATCCTAAGAAAGGATTTCTATTGGAAAGGTGTTGTCTATGAATGGTTTATTGCCTGCAAAAACAAGATAACGAATAAGAAGTTGAAGTAAGCTTTCCCAAGACGCCATATCAAGGCGTGTGAAAAAAGTCACACAATTGTAACAAGAAGCTATTTGTAAAGAATATATATTTCCCTATAGTAAGAGGCAACTATTTTTCTTCTTTGCAGATAGTAATTATCTTTGAAGCAAGATAGAAACAAGAATATGCGAAAACTAAGTTTACTCATCTTATCCCTGTTTCTCTTTGTAGCCACTTTACAGGCACAAGAAGATGGTTTTTTAAAGTCAATGAAGATTCAAGGGACTTTAAGAGCAAAATACGAATATCAGCCTCAACCCAATGAAAGTCGTTTTCAGGTGCGAAATGCACGTGTTAGTGTAAGCGGTAAGCTCTATCCCCTAGTAAATTATAAGGCAGAGATAGATCTTAACGACGAAGGGAAGATTAAAATGCTAGATGCATACGGGCAGATAACTCCCTTAGAGGATTTTAGAGTAACGCTTGGACAAATGAGAGTTCCCTTTACCATAGATGCCCATCGGTCTCCCCATACACAGTACTTTGCAAATCGTTCTTTTATTGCCAAACAGGTCGGAAACATACGAGATGTGGGAGGAATGGTGGGAGTAGATCTTTTACATACCCCTTTTCCTATCATTGCCGATGCAGCTATATTTAATGGATCAGGATTAACCAATCAAAAAGAGTGGCATAGCTCCATGAATTACTCCGCGAGAGTTCAGCTTTTCCCCTTTGCCGGAGCAAATCTAACCCTTAGTGGGCAGACGATAAAGCCTGAGGATGTTCGCATTACTATGCTAGATGTTGGGGCTAATTATGCCTTTCATCGGTTTCATATAGAGGGGGAGTTACTGCATAAATCCTATAGTGACCATATGTTTAAAGAGGTAACCGCTTGGAATGCTTTTGTAAACTACGACTTACCCTTAAAGAGTTTTTTTGAGAAAGTCTCTTTTCTTTTGCGTCACGACGGAATGACCGATCATAGTTCAGGCATTAAAAACGAAGAAGGAGAGTTGGTTACCGATGATCATGCACGAAACCGATTAACAACAGGAGCCACTTTTAGTTTTGGAGAGGCCTTTACAGCAGACATTCGTCTCAATTACGAGAAATACTTTTACGCTTCGGGAGCAGTTGCCAAA
>JASLCM010000191.1 GCA_030151845.1 Bacteroides sp. | reverse complement strand
CAATCTCCTTTCCTCCATCTTTAGCTGCTTGTTTTGCCTGTTCAACCAATGAGGCAATCGAACCATTTCTACTAAATCCACGTGCAAAAGGGATCGTGCAATAGGTGCAAAAGTAATCGCAACCATCTTGTACTTTCAGGAAAAAGCGGGTACGATCCCCCCTAGAACAGGAGGGAACAAATGTTTTGATATCTTTGGTTTTAGAGGTGAAAGACTCTCCCTCTGCTTTTTTCTCCATCGCTCCGATGAAAGAGAGAATGTCTTTTTTCTGTTCGGCTCCTAATACAAGGTCTACGCCTGGTATTTGGGTAATCTCTTCTGGCTTTAACTGTGCGTAACACCCTGTTACTACAATATAGGCACCTGGGTTGTTTTTTATGAGTCGATTAATAGCTTGTCTGCATTTTTTATCGGCCATATCTGTTACAGAACAGGTATTTACAATACAAATATCGGCTTTTTCTCCTCTTCTTGCGGTTCTAACTCCAGCTTCTTTAAGAATTTTACCAATGGTTGAGGTCTCCGAAAAGTTTAATTTACAGCCTAATGTATGATATACTGCTGTTTTATTTTGAAATATAGTTTGGTCTATCATATTAATAATAAAGCGGTTTCAAAGGCAAAGTTACTTAATTTTATACTTAAAAGTTGTTATATAAATATTTAGTTCTTTACAAAAAGAGTATGATAGATAAATATTATTCCTATTTTTGCACAAAATATCAATGCACGTGCATAAATGAAAGAAGAAAATTTTATAAAACTATACGAACATAGTTTTAGAGAGAATTGGAATCTACCATGTTATAGTGACTATGGTGAAGATACTACCTATACTTATGGTGAGGTTGCTAAAGAAATAGCCAAACTTCATCTTCTCTTTAAACACTGTAGTCTACGGAGAGGTGATAAAATTGCTGTAATAGGTAAGAATAATGCACGATGGTGCATAGCATACATGGCTACTGTTACCTACGGTGCCATCGTTGTTCCTATACTGCAAGACTTCAACCCAAATGATGTACATCACATAGTTAATCATTCAGACTCTGTTTTCTTGTTTACAAGCGATTCCATCTGGGAAACTCTTGAAGAGGAAAAACTTACTGCAGTTAGGGGGGTATTCTCTTTAACTGATTTCCGCTGTTTGCATCAAAGAGACGGTGAGACAGTGCAACGCTTTATGAAAAATGTACATAAGGAGATGCGACAAGCCTACCCAAAAGGGTTCAGCAAAGAAGATATTACTTACACAGATCTCTCCAATGACAAGGTTATGCTACTAAACTACACCTCTGGAACTACAGGTTTTAGTAAAGGGGTTATGCTTACAGGGGGAAATCTTGCAGGAAATGTATGTTTTGGGATTAATACAAAACTACTTGAACGAGGTGATCGGGTTCTATCTTTCTTACCTTTAGCTCATGCTTATGGATGTGCTTTCGATTTTCTTACTGCAACAGCTGTAGGAACTCACGTGACTCTTCTTGGAAAGATTCCTTCTCCCAAAATCATAATGAAAGCTTTTGAAGAGGTTAAACCTAATTTAATTATCTCTGTTCCCCTTGTTATTGAAAAAATATACAAGAATGTAATTCAACCATTAATTAGCAAAAAAGGAATGAAGTGGGCTTTAAGTATCCCTCTCCTTGATGCTCAAATTTATGGACAGATTAGAAAAAAACTGATGGATGCTTTGGGAGGCAGGTTTAAAGAGGTTATTATTGGAGGTGCTGCTATCGATCCAGAGGTTGAAGAGTTTTTCACCAAAATAAAGTTCCCTTTTACCATTGGATATGGAATGACCGAATGTGGACCTCTAATTAGCTATACACCTTGGGATGAGTTTGTTCCACGATCTTCTGGGCGCATCTTGGAAACGATGCAAGCTAGAGTCTTTAAAGAGGACCCTAGCGATCCTTTAGGGGAGATTCAAATTAAAGGAATTAATGTGATGGCAGGCTACTATAAAAATGAAGAGGCCACCAAGGAGGTTTTTACAGAGGATGGTTGGTTACGCACAGGAGACCTGGGTACTATTGATGAGAATAAAAATCTATTTATCCGAGGGAGAAGAAAGTCTATGATTCTAAGTTCTAGTGGACAAAATATCTTCCCTGAAGAGATCGAAACTAAGCTAAATAATTTACCTTTTATTTTAGAGAGTTTGGTTCTTGAGAGAAACCGCAAACTCATAGCATTGGTTTATGCCGACTACGATGCCCTAGAGTCTCTTGGCTTAAACAACGAAGAAAACATTAAAACCATTATGAATGAGAATTTAAAGAATATCAATAAGATGGTTGCCTCTTATGAACGAGTTTCTAAGATTCAACTCTATCCTACTGCTTTCGAAAAGACACCGAAAAGAAGTGTAAAGAGATATCTTTATGATTCTATAACTGAAGAGGAGTAAACATATTCCAACGGTTAGATACAAAAAAAAGCGAGTTTAAACTCGCTTTTTTTATATCTAAGAATTTCTTTGCTCTTATTCAGCAGACTCTTCTTCAGCTTTAACCTCAAAAGGTATTTCTACAGCAACTTCTTTGTGTAGATTAACAGTAGCAACAAATGAACCCACTTCTTTCACAGATCCTTTGATTGCAATTAACTTTCTGTCCACTTCGTGACCAAGTTTTTCCAACTCTTCTGCAATTTGGATAGGACCTACTGAACCAAAAATAGTACCAGTAGAACTTACTTTTGTTGCAATTGTAAGAGTAACACCTTCTAGTTTAGCAGCCATAGCTTCTGCATCATTCTTGATTTTTTCAAGTTTGTGTGCACGTTGCTTCAACTCTTCAGCTACCATTTTCTTAGCAGCAGGAGATGCAATAACAGCCTTACCTGCTGGAATCAAATAGTTTCTTCCATAACCAGGTTTTACGGTTACGATATCATTTTTATAGCCTAAGTTCGCTATATCTTCTTTCAATATAATTTCCATACAATCCCTCCTATTATTTCATCATATCAGTTACAAATGGAAGCAACGCAAGATGGCGTGCTCTCTTTACAGCTTGAGCTATTCTTC
>JASLCM010000136.1 GCA_030151845.1 Bacteroides sp. | reverse complement strand
GGTTATTCATTTTAACCGCTCTTGAACTATAGCCCAGCTGCTGACAGAGTGGCTACTTCTCCCCTTTTAAGCTCGTTTTAGTAAATAAGAGCTCTTTTAAAACAAGATGGCACGCTATTTGTTACTATTATATAAAGTCGATTACATTCGATAGGTTACCCGATAAAAGCCCTATCTTTGTATCGAATAGTGTATTAGAAATTAAGGAGTAAATTATTATGAACAGTCACTTTTCAAAAAAAATATCGGAGATTATAGTCTATGGCAAAGAAGAGGCCAACAGGCTAAGCAATAGCTATATCGGTCCGGAACATTTACTACTTGGAATGATACGTGACGGTAAAGGAAAAGCAGTATCTATTTTATCAAACCTAAATATCGATTTACAAAAAGTAAAAGAACAGTTAGATGCCTTACTAAGCACCTACGCTAACGATATGCTTTTAGCGAATGCAGAAATCGCCCTATCAGAAGATGCAAATAGAATCTTGCGAATTTGTATTCTAGAGGCTAGGACTTTAAAGAATGATACAGCAGATACCGAGCACATGTTACTTGCAATATTGAGAGATAAAGATAATGTAGCTGCATCCATTCTTCAACAGAATGATGTGGAGTATGACCTTGTTAAAGAGCAAATACCTGTAACCCCCGATATACAGTCGGGTATGGGTTTTCCTGAAGATGAAGAGGATGATGATGAAGATCTAACACCTCCTCCCTCATCGGGCGATAGTAGCCAAGGAAGCAGTCAGCGTGCACAAACTGGAACAAAACAGAAGTCACAAAACGACACACCCGCTCTAGACAACTTCGGTACAGACATGACTCACGCTGCTCAAGAAGGAAGACTAGATCCTGTTGTGGGGCGTCAAAACGAGATAGAACGTCTCGCACAAATTCTAAGTAGAAGAAAGAAAAACAACCCTATTCTTATTGGAGAACCAGGAGTTGGTAAATCTGCTATAGTAGAAGGATTAGCTCTTCGAATTATACAGAAAAAGGTTTCTCGTGTTTTATTCGACAAGCGAGTTATTTCATTGGATATGACATCGGTTGTTGCAGGAACTAAGTACAGAGGGCAATTTGAGGAGCGCATTCGTACCATATTAAATGAGCTAAAAAAGAACCCCGATGTAATCTTGTTTATCGATGAGATTCACAACATTGTGGGAGCAGGATCTGCTGCAGGGTCTATGGACGCTGCAAACATGTTAAAACCAGCTCTTGCACGTGGAGAAATTCAATGTATTGGTGCTACAACACTAGATGAGTATAGGAACAACATTGAAAAAGATGGCGCCTTAGAACGCAGGTTCCAGAAGGTTATTGTAGAGGCAACAACTCCTAAGGAGACCCTACAGATTCTAGAAAACATCAAAAGCAGGTACGAGGATCACCACAACGTGAACTATACCCCTGAAGCGCTAAAAGCATGTGTTACACTAACAGATAGATACATAACAGACCGCAACTTCCCAGACAAGGCCATTGACGCCTTGGATGAAGCTGGCTCTAGAGTTCATCTTAAAAACATCAATGTTCCAAAGCCCATCGAAGAGAAAGAGGCCGAATTGGAACAAGCCAAAGAGATGAAAAACCAAGCGGTAAAATCTCAAAATTTCGAATTGGCTGCAAGCTACAGAGATCAAGAGAAAGATCTTCTTGCCCAGTTAGAAGAGATGAAAGCCGACTGGGAAGAGAAGCTTACCCAAAATAGGGAAACAGTTGATGAAGAAGATATAGCTAGAGTCGTTTCCATGATTTCTGGTATTCCTGTTCAACGCATGGCACAAGCCGAAGGTGTGAAGTTAGTAAACATGAAGAAAGTACTTCAATCCAAGGTTATTGGTCAGGATGAGGCCATTGGAAAACTAACTAAGGCTATACTTAGAAGTAGAGTGGGATTAAAAGATCCCAACAAACCTACAGGAACCTTTATGTTCTTAGGTCCAACGGGAGTTGGTAAAACTCACTTGGCCAAAGAGCTTGCACAATTTATGTTTGGCTCTACCGATGCTTTAATACGCATAGACATGAGTGAGTATATGGAGAAATTTACCGTGTCTCGTTTAGTTGGAGCCCCTCCAGGATATGTGGGCTATGAAGAGGGAGGTCAGCTAACTGAACGTGTTAGACGTAAACCCTACTCCATCGTACTTCTAGATGAGATAGAGAAAGCTCACCCCGATGTATTTAACCTTTTACTACAGGTGATGGATGAAGGCCGACTTACCGACAGTAATGGTAGAATGGTTGATTTTAAGAACACCGTTATTATTATGACCTCAAACGTAGGTACACGCAAGCTTAAAGAGTTTGGACGTGGTGTTGGGTTTACAGCACATAAGACAGATAACGACACCGAGCATGCAAGAGAGATCATTAAGAAATCTCTTAACAAAACCTTTGCTCCAGAGTTCTTAAACCGTATCGATGATATCATTATGTTCGATCAACTATCGCTCAACTCGATTGTTGATATAATCGACATTGAATTAGCTAAGCTCACCGAACGGATTCAAAAGATTGGTTTTAATCTTGAGATTACTAAAGGTGCGAAAGAATATATAGCCAAAGAGGGTTACGATGTAGAGTTTGGTGCTCGTCCACTAAAGCGTGCAATCCAAACCTATATTGAAGACGATCTCTCTGAGCTCATAGCATCTGGTGAGATTCAACCAGGGGCAACCCTTAGAATAGCACTCTCTCGAAAAGAAGAGGGAGGCATCCAGATCAGCACAAAGATGGCAGAAGTTGAATAGAAGTCAGCTTCTCCACTTAAAACAAGACAAAATGTCAGACCATACGGTCTGGCATTTTTTTTGTCTTTATAAAAACAGAATAAAGAATATAACAAAACTAAAATAGTTAGATATGCAAAAAGGGAACATTGGGGTTACTACAGAAAACATCTTCCCCATTATTAAGAAATTTTTGTACAGTGACCACGAAATTTTTCTTCGTGAATTAGTTTCAAACGCAGTAGATGCTACTCAAAAACTAAAAACCCTATCTTCCATAGGTAAGTTTAAAGGTGAGTTGGGTGATGTAACCGTTCAGGTAAAGCTAGACAAAGATACCTTAACAATCTCAGATCGTGGTATTGGACTTACTGCCGAGGAGATCGACAAATACATCAACCAAATAGCATTTTCGGGAGCAAATGAGTTCTTGGAAAAATACAAAGAAGACGCAAATGCTATTATAGGACACTTCGGTCTTGGCTTCTACTCCTCCTTTATGGTTTCAAAGAAAGTTGAGATTGTATCAAAATCGTATCAAGAAGGGGCAAAAGCAGTAAAATGGAGCTGTGATGGAAGCCCGGAGTATACTTTAGAAGAGGTTGAAAAAGAGGATCGTGGAACCGATATCATTCTATACATCGACGATGAGAGCAAAGAATTCTTAGAAGAGGCTCGTATCCAAACACTACTTAATAAATATTGCCGTTTCCTACCCGTACCCATTGCTTTTGGATATAAGAAAGAGTGGAAAGAGGGTAAAGAGGTTGAAACAAAAGAGTTGAATATCATTAACGATACCAACCCAATTTGGACACGTATGCCTTCTGAACTTAAAGACGAAGATTACAAGGAGTTTTACCGCCAGCTATACCCTATGAGCGATGAACCTCTGTTTTGGATTCACCTCAACGTAGACTATCCCTTTAACTTAACAGGTGTACTCTACTTCCCTAAGATCAAAAACAACATCGATCTTCAGAGAAATAAAATACAGCTCTACTGCAACCAAGTATACGTTACAGATTCTGTAGAGGGTATTGTTCCTGAGTTCTTAACCCTATTACACGGTGTACTAGACTCTCCCGATATTCCTCTCAACGTATCACGCTCTTACCTACAGAGTGACTCTAACGTGAAGAAGATTTCAAAACACATCACTAAGAAAGTTGCCGATCGCTTACAAGGAATCTTTAAAACAGACCGTAAAGAGTTTGAAGATAAGTGGAACAGCCTGAAGCTATTTATCAACTTCGGAATGCTAACCGATGAGGAGTTTTATGGTAGAGCTGAGAAATTTACGCTCTTACAAGATACCGATGGGAAACACTACACCTTCGATGAGTACAAAGCACTCATTACCGAGGAGCAAACCGATAAAGAAGGTAATCTCATCTATCTCTATACAACCAACAAAGAGGAACAATATAGCTACATCGATGCAGCGACTAAGAAAGGATACAATGTTCTTCTTCTCGACGGACAATTAGATATTGCTATGGTGGGTCTCTTGGAGCAGAAACTAGAGAAATCTCGTTTTACCCGAGTAGACAGTGATGTGATCGATAACCTCATCGTTAAAGAAGACGAAGTAAAAGAGGTACTTGAGGCAGATAAGCAAGAGGCTTTATCTACTAGTTTTAAGAGTCAGCTTCCTAAACTAGATAAAGTTGAGTTTGCAGTAAACACACAAGCCCTAGGTGAAACAGCTGCTCCTGTAACCATTACACAGAGCGAGTACATGAGACGTATGAAAGATATGGCTCAAATCCAACAAGGAATGAGTTTCTATGGTGAGATGCCAGACATGTTCAATCTCATCCTAAACACCGATCATAAACTCATCAAAACTGTACTAGAAGAGGCACAATCGGCTTGTAAAGAGGAGATAACCCCTCTTGAAAAAGAGATAGAAACTATCGACACTCGTAAAAATGAGCTTACCCAAGCACACAAAGATAAAAAAGAGGAAGAGATTCCTACAGCAGAAAAAGATGAGCTAAAAGAGTTAGAAGATAAACGAAATAACATTCAAACTCAAAAAGCCAACATCTATGCAAACTTTGCGAAAGAGAACAAAGTGATTCGTCAGCTAATCGACCTCGCTTTACTCCAAAACAACATGTTAAAAGGAGAGTCTCTTAACCAATTCGTACAAAGAAGCATCAACCTAATCAAATAATCTGCTACAAATAGATGCTAAAAAATGCGCGTTAGTTTTCGAACTAATGCGCATTTTTTTGCAACAAAGAATGGCACAATCTTCCGAATATAACTATCTTTGAGTACATTACTACATTTCGATACATAACTAAACTTCATATATGAAAAAAGCAACTCTTTTATTACTCATAACACTGCTATTTGCTCCCATTGTTCAAGCACAACGAGTAGGATTAGTACTCAGTGGTGGAGGAGCAAAAGGTTTAACGCATATTGGTGTCATTCGGGCACTCGAGGAGAATGGAATTCCGATCGACTATGTAACAGGTACCTCTATGGGAGCCATTGTAGGTAGCCTATATGCCATGGGATACTCCCCAGACGATATGGTAGAGTTGCTGAGTTCACCCGACTTTAAACGTTGGTATACCGGTGAGGTGGAAGAAGAGTACGTCTACTATTTTAAAAAGAACGAGCCCACACCAGAACTATTCAACATCAAGCTCTCTTTCAAAGACTCACTAAGCTTAAAACCCCAATTCCTTCCCACCAGCGTTGTAGACCCCATTCAAATGAATCTTGTCTTTGTACAGCTCTTTGATCAAGCTACAGCACATAGCCGTGGAGACTTTAGGAACCTCTTCATTCCTTTTCGTTGCATAGCATCAGATGTTTACAATAAGAAACAGCTGGTACTCCGAAATGGTAATTTAGGAGATGCCGTGCGTGCCTCTATGAGCTTCCCTTTTGTATTCAAAGCCATCGAGATTGATAGTGTCTTGGCCTACGACGGAGGAATCTACAACAACTTCCCTACCGATGTGATGATGGAAGATTTTCACCCAGACATCATGTTGGGTAGTGTAGTAGCTAAAAACCCCATCAAGCCCTCACAAAAAGACATTATGGGACAACTGGAAAATATGATCATGCAGCGTACGGACTATACCATACCCGACTCACTGGGTATTACACTCAATTTTAGATACGATGATGTAAACCTACTCGACTTTGACCGCATCGATCAACTCCAGAAAATTGGATACGATAAAACCATCGAAACGATGCCACAAATTAAGGAGCGTATCAAACGCAGAGTAAGCGAAGAGACCTTAGCCCTTAAACGCAAGGTGTATCGCAGCAAGCTGCCAGAATTACGCTTTGAACGAATCTATATTCAAGGGGCAAATGAGCAACAAGCCTCCTATATCGAAAAGGAGTTCCATCAATCAGAAGAGGACCACTACACCTTCGAAGATATCAAGCAAGGTTATTTCCGTTTGCTTTCAGGAAATCAGGTTTCTGAAATTGTACCACATACAGAATACAACCCAGGAACCAATATGTATGCACTCTACCTTAAGGTCAAGCTAGAAGATAACCTAAGTATTCGCTTTGGAGGTAATGTTTCTACAACCAACTCCAATCAGATTTACTTAGGTGCCACCTACCAAAACCTAAATTACTATGCAAAAGAGTTCTCTTTTGATGGGCAGTTAGGAAGAATCTACAATAACGCGCAGCTTACTGCGAAGATTGACCTCCCTACGAAAATACCCATGTCTTACCGAGCGATAGCCTCTATCACCTCGTTCGACTATTTCAAGAGAGATAAACTCTTCTCTTCAAAAAGTAACCCAGCGTTCAATAAACTAGATGAATCTTTCCTTAAGTTAAAAATGTCGCTCCCCTTCTTAATTACGAAGCGAATAGAGCTAGGTGTAGGTATAGCTAGAATGGAAGACCAATATTTCCAAACCTCTACCATCAACTTTGAAAAAGACCGATACGACCGTAGCAAATACAGTCTCTTTGGGGGTTCATTAGGAATCTATGGAAACACCTTAGATGCTAAACAATATGCAACCAAAGGGCAAAGTGAAGCTTTAATCGCTCAAGCCTTTACAGGTAACGAAAGATACAAGCCAGGAAGTACATCGATCGAAGAGAAGACCAAAGAGCACTCCTCTTGGCTTCAACTCTCGTTTGAACAAGAGAAATACCACAGCCTCTCTCAAAAAACAACTTTGGGTTGGTATGGCAAACTACTCTACTCCACACGTAATTTCTCCAACAACTATACAGCTACAAAGATGCAAGCTGGAGCCTTTACTCCAACAGCACACAGTAGAATCTTGTACAACGAGGCTTTCCGAGCAAACCAATATGCAGCGGCAGGTATTCGCCCAATTTACCACCTAACCAGCATCTTCCATTTGCGTGGAGAACTGTATGGTTTCCTTCCACTCTTCCCTATTAAACAGAGTGAAGACAAAAAAGCATACTACGGAAAGGCTTTTTCTAAATTCGAATACTTAGGCGAGCTCTCTTTGGTATGCAGAGTTCCCTTTGGATCGGTAGCTGCCTATGTAAACCACTATAGCTCACCCAGTGGCGAGTGGAATGTGGGTATAACACTAGGCTGGCAACTGTTTAACGGACGCTTCATCGAGTAAAGTTTTTCAATAAAACTTGATTAAAAACTTGCAAGCTGAAAAAAAGTTACTACCTTTGCAACCGTTAAACAAAAACAATGGCCACGTAGCTCAACTGAATAGAGCATTTGACTACGGATCAAAAGGTTGCAGGTTTGAATCCTGCCGTGGTCACGAAAACAACGGTCGCGTAGCTCAACTGAATAGAGCATTTGACTACGGATCAAAAGGTTGCAGGTTTGAATCCT
>JASLCM010000127.1 GCA_030151845.1 Bacteroides sp. | reverse complement strand
TGCTGGGAAGTTTTCAAGAGGGCTCTGTTGCAGGAAAAATGCAACTAGGAGCAGGGTGGTGGTTCCTAGAGAGCAGCAAATAATGAATAGATAACTATTTACCCCTTTCTCCCTTTCCAAGTGCTTTGTTAAATAGAGTCAGACTCCTCTATCTTTTCGCTGAAAGAGACAGAGAGTTTCATCTGAAGGGTAAAGTGGGGTAGGTGAAACCACTAACTCCTTTTCTATCCCTTTTCATAAAAAAGTAGGAGGACAGGAAGAGAGGGATAAGTGGTTGGACTTCTTTTTAGAGGGTTGAAAATTAGGAAAATAGATTTTCAAACAATATGCAAGATGGCTTGTTTATATAAAAGAGAACAGACTTTCTCTGAAGGAAAAAAGGGGAGGTAAAAAAGTTGCTCTAAAATTTGGAAAATAGGATAATAGATTCTGGAAGATTCTTTTGCCTAATACGGCTATGTGTACGACCCAGAGGGAATTAAGTTTATCTTTAAAAGTTTTTCTATCTCGTGAAAAAGTCGTAATTTAGCGTGGTTATTTATAGGCCAAAAATGTGTAATTAATAATCTTATTAAATGCTTGAACAAGATAGAATAATAAAGATAAATATTGAAGACGAGATGAAGTCGTCCTATATCGACTACTCGATGTCTGTTATTGTGTCGCGAGCTCTACCCGATGTTCGGGATGGATTTAAACCCGTTCACCGTAGAATTCTCTATGGAATGATGGAGCTTGGAAATACTTCGGATAAACCTTATAAGAAATCGGCTAGAATTGTTGGGGAGGTACTTGGTAAGTATCACCCTCATGGTGACATCTCGGTTTACTTTGCAATGGTGCGTATGGCTCAAGATTGGGCAATGCGTTATCCTTTAGTAGATGGACAGGGTAACTTTGGTTCGGTAGACGGCGATAGCCCTGCGGCTATGCGTTATACGGAGGCTCGTCTCAATAAATTGGGTGAGGAGATGATGCAGGATCTTTACAAAGAGACTGTAGATTTTGCTCCAAACTTTGACAATACATTGAAAGAGCCTCAGGTAATGCCTACTCGTATTCCGAACTTATTGGTTAACGGGGCTTCGGGTATTGCTGTGGGTATGGCAACAAACATGCCTCCACACAACCTATCTGAGGTGATTAGAGCATGTATTGCCTACATCGATAATGAGGAGATAGAGATAGACGATTTAATGAAAATCGTGAAGGCTCCAGACTTCCCAACTGGAGGTTATATATATGGTATAAGCGGAGTACACGAAGCCTTCCGTACAGGTAGGGGTAGAGTGGTGATGCGTGCGAAAGCCGAAATTGAGGCCGAAGCTAATCACGATAAGATTATTATTACCGAGATACCTTACAACGTAAATAAGGCCGATCTTATTAAGCACATTGCAGACCTTGTTGCAGAGAAACGCATCGAAGGTATTTCCAATGTGAACGATGAGTCCGACAGGCAGGGAATGCGTATTGTAGTTGATGTGAAGAGAGATGACAATGCCAATGTGGTATTGAACAAACTTTACAAGATGACTGCACTGCAATCTTCATTTGGGGTGAATAATGTGGCGCTTGTAAATGGTCGTCCGCACACCTTGAACTTAAAAGATTTAATATCGAACTTTGTTGAGCATAGACACGAGGTTGTTATTCGCCGTACTCAGTTTGAATTACGCAAAGCAGAAGAGCGTGCGCATATCTTACAAGGGTTAATTATTGCATCTGATAACATCGATGAGGTAATTAAAATTATTCGTGCTGCTAAAACTCCCAATGAGGCAATTAGTAACTTAATGACTCGCTTTGAGCTAACAGAGATTCAAGCTCGTGCGATTGTTGAGATGCGTCTTCGTCAGCTAACTGGCCTAATGCAAGATCAATTGCATGCTGAATACGAAGAGGTTATGGGACGTATTGCTTACTATAATGAAATTTTATCGAACGAAGAGGTTTGTCGTCAGGTTATTAAAGACGAACTCATCGAGGTAAAAGAGAAATACGGTGATGAGCGTAAATCGGAAATTGTATACTCTTCAGAAGAGTTTAATCCTGAAGATTTCTATGCAGATGATCCAATGCTAATCACCATCTCTCACATGGGATACATTAAACGTACCCCGCTTGAAGAGTTCCATACTCAAAATAGAGGTGGAGTTGGTTCGAGAGGTACAGATACTCGTGATAAGGACTTCATTGAGCACATCTACCCAGCAACCATGCACAACACCATGATGTTCTTTACGCAAAAAGGGAAGTGCTACTGGTTAAAGGTATATGAGATTCCAGAAGGGTCTAAGAACTCGAAGGGTAGAGCTATCCAAAACCTATTAAACATTGATCGTGAAGACAATGTAAATGCTTACCTACGTGTGGAAGATTTACAAGATCAAGAGTTTATCAACAACCACTATGTTCTCTTTGCAACAAAGAAGGGATTAGTGAAGAAAACGGTATTGGAACAATATTCTCGTCCACGTCAAAATGGGGTTAATGCAATTACCATTCGTGAAGACGACCAAGTAATAGAAGTTCGCATGACCGATGGTACCAATGAGATTATCTTAGCTAACCGTAACGGTAGAGCCATTCGTTTCCATGAAGAAAATGTTCGCCCTATGGGTAGAATTGCTTCTGGTGTGAAAGGTATGACGCTGGATAACGACGGACAAGATGAGGTTGTGGGTATGGTGACCATTACTGATCCAGAAAAAGAGACCATCTTGGTGGTATCTGAAGAGGGATTTGGTAAACGTTCTGACATCGAAGATTACCGTAAAACCAACCGTGGTGGTAAGGGGGTTAAGACCTTGAATATTACCGATAAAACGGGTAAACTGGTTGCTATTAAGACGGTAGAAGACGATCACGATTTAATGATTATCAATAAATCGGGTATAACCATTCGTATGGATATTAACGATATCCGTGTAATGGGACGTGCTACTCAAGGGGTTAAATTGATTAACCTAGAGAAAAGAAACGACCAAATTGCTTCTGTGTGTAAAGTATCTGCAGAAGAGGATGAGGTTGAAGAGAATGAAACTGATGATGAGTTGATGGGAGACGATAACGTGAACCCAGAAGACTCAAACGATAATATCGATGAGACTCAGGAATAGAAAAATATTAATTAACAAATCAAACAACAAAAACTGTATGAAAAAAGTACTATTTACCGCGATGTTACTGCTGGTAGCTAGTTTCTCTTACGCACAAAAGAAAAATGTAAAACAGGCGAAGAGCATTGCTACGTCAGTAAATCCAGATTTCAAAGAGGCTCAAAAATTAATTAATGAGGCTCTTGCTAATCCTGAAACAAAGGAAGACCCAGAAACTTGGGATGTTGCTGCTCTTGTTCAAAAAAGAATGACCGAGAAGCAGATGGAAAAGGCTTACTTAAGAAAGCCTTATGATACTGTTCAAGTTTACAACAGTACATTGAATATGTTTAAATATTACTTGAAGTGTGACGAGTTGGCTCAAATTCCTAACGCTAAGGGTAAAATCAAGAACAAATACCGCAAGAACAATGCTACCAACATGAAGGTAGAGCGTCCAAACTTAATCAATGGTGGTATTCACTATTTTAACAACAACGACAACAAGAAGGCGATAGAGTTCTTTGGTATGTATGTAGATGTTGCTGCTCATGAGATGTTAGAAAAAGACAATCTCCTTGAAACAGATACTGTTATTCCTCAAATTGCATACTATGCTGCACTTGCTGCTGCAAAAGATGAGAATAACGATGCTATCTTAAAATATGCTCCTTATGCTAAAAATGATCCAGAAGTTGGAAAATATGCAATGGAGTTTGAAGCTATCGCTTTAAAAGCAACGAACCAAACCGATAAGTGGATTGCGGTTCTTAAAGAAGGGTTAACACTCTATCCTGATCATGCTTTCTTCTTTGGTCATTTAATTGACTACTACACAAACAACAATAAGTTTGACGATGCAATGGAGTTTGCAGATGGTATGATTGCGAAAGACCCAGAAAATCCTTTCTTCTTGTATGTGAAGGCATTCCTTTTCCACAACATGAAGGAGTATGATAAGGCTACTGAGTTTTACCAAAAGACTATTGCTGTAGATCCATCTTATGCTGAAGCTTACTCAAACTTAGGTCTTATCTACTGTTTGAAGGCACAAGATTTTGCTGAAGATACAACTACAGATATCAATGATCCTAAGTATGCTGAAGCTCAAAAGCAAATCAAGTCTTTCTACCAAGAGGCTAAGCCTTATTATGAAAAGGCAAGAGAGCTTAAACCAGAGCAACAAGATCTTTGGATGCAAGGTCTATACCGTGTTTATTACAATTTAAATATGGGTAAAGAGTTTGAAGAGATTGAAAGCTTGATGCAATAAGCAAAAGCAGACTTAAAGATATAGAGAAGCGGCTAGGGGAGACCCTGGCCGCTTTTTGTTTCTATCTTGCTGGTATTATAAGCTATTGAGTGGTGTAGGCAATTGTTCTTTTCACGCTCGGTTGGTTGAGATTCTTAATTTTGCTACCAATATGTTGGAGAGAATTTGTATCTTGTTCTTGGTATGTATTACAACTAAAATGAGAATGGCTATGAGAAAGATTCAACTTCCCTTTCGAGACTTTATCCTATATTTGGCAGTGGCTCTTGTTACAGGCTATGCTGCTGCAAACTTTACAAGCTGGGGGCTCTATTGGGTCTCTACGGTTCTGGCTGTTTTTGGAGTACAGTTCTATAGAATACATCGCATTACCAAAAAACAGTATGCAGATGAGAAGGTGATGAACAAACTCTCTGAGGAGTTATTTACCCCTTTTACGATAGATTTCTTACTGAATCAAGATTTTTTCACCCCTTTTTATTACCGAGATTTGGATGATTTAAGGAACTACAAGGAGTGGAAGAGGGATTCTACCTTTGTTTGTGAGGAGAGGCAGCTGGAGCGGTTGCGAAAAGAGCTTTTTGACCAATTGGATGAGTTCTATTTCTTGCTCTCTAAACATGTAAATAAGATCGAAGCAGAGGGAGAATCTGTATTGAGTATCGAGGAGACCGAGGAGAACCAGGAAGAGGTTTGTAAGGATATGGTTCGGGTAAATAAACTGGCTAAGGAGATGGTTGCTACCTATACACAATTGCTTCGTGAATGGCACAAAGGATTGGTTTTGTATCAACTAAAATAAGAGTTTACTTTATAAGGAGTGTGAAGCATTCTATTCTTGCGAAAACGGATTGAATGCTAATTTTTAACAAGAAAGTGTGGCAAACTAAAATGAGCACTCTCCAAAGTTACTACATATAAAGAGCCCTATCTGCACTCAAATAGCGTGTTTGATAGGGCTTTATTATTGCTTTTAAGAGTGTAGTTTCAGCTATAAGTTTGTGTATGCAAAAATAAGTTTTGAAACACCCTCTTGTTGTTTTATTACTAACCATCAGAAATCTCAAAATGGAAGATAAGTCCTGCCTGTAAAATTCATGCAAAAGAAGTAGCTAAAGTAGGCCTTTTCCGAAGTGATCATGATTAATTATTTAATCTCTTGAAGAGAGCTTGGTTACAAGAATAGTGCTGCTTGAGAGAGATTGTTAGCAAAAAAATGAAGGTCTAATTCATTTCAAATTGTTCGATGAATTAGACCTTCTTAGTTTCTTTAAATGCACTATTATCTTCCGTATAGTTCTTTGGCGGAGGGAACTAAAATTACATGAAGAAGAGGATCTGTGAGCTCTTCATCGAGTGGGAAGATGGGCCGTACAATGTTTTTATAGGGGAGCTTTTTAAAGTCTTGGTCTACTCCACCTCGAGTAAATGCCATTACCCAATCGGCTTTCATGTTGTACCATCTATTCACTAAATAACCCTGTTTTACAACAACAATATCCATTTTTGCGGGATCAATGCCTGTGTTTGTTAGGTTAGGGGTGGGCGAAGAGGTTCCAACTACTACATAGACACTTCCTGTTTTGAGAATGGCTATTTCTCTTTGTTTCTCTTGTGTTGGGGGAGTCACATATTGAACGGTTCCCGATAATTTGATTGGTCCTTCGTAGGAATTATCGGTTTCTGCTCCCACGTAGCCTTCTACTTTTGCTCCAACACCTGCTTTTTGAGCTGTTTTGACCAACTCCTCTCCAGGTATTGAGCAGTAGAGTAGGCTTTTACCCTGAGGAGATTGAAACGCTGGATGGGCTAAGATGCGGGCCAGTGTCCAGGTTACTTCTCCCGATCCACCTCCTCCAGGGTTGTCTCCCATATCACTAATAAAGAAGGGGCTTTTATCGCTAGCTAAGGCCAATTCTAAACTTTTTTCGAGGGAATAGCCAGGAGCTTCAAGATCGAACTGGTGACGAACGTCCCAAAACTTTTGAGCCAGTTTTTTGGCTCCCTGTTTTACTTGATTTTCATCGTCTCCATAAACCATAACGACTCCTTGATTGCGCCTGTTGTCTCCCCAAACATATCCAATCCAAATACCAGCATCGATTACGCCAGGTAGAGCTTCGACCTCAGGAACCATTGCATAGAGCGACTTAGCAGGCTCAACTCTTGTACTGGTCCACTCTCCAGAGAGAAGAATTGGAACGGCAACCCAGGCTTTGTAAGGGGGGCGGCCTTTACCCGATTCGAGTCGGCTAAGAAGATTGCTTACTCCTCTACGGTGCGATTCTCGTGCATCATCATGAGGTGCTTTGCGGTAGGTTGTGATTAGATCGGAATTTAATGCAACGAGCCAGGATGCATTGCCATGAAGATCCATTGTGGTGCTTACTAGTACATCGTTACCTATAACGCTTCTTACTTTTTCCATAAATTCACCCTCAGGGTCCTCTACACCTTCTACACTACAGGCTCCGTGGTTAAAGAACCAGAAGGCATCGTAGGGCATATTGGCCTTGATGATTTCTAAGGATTTGTTAACGAAATCATCGTATGACTCTCGAGTAACTAACCCACGACCACCACCTCTTCCCATTAAGGCTGGTAACCAGGTAGCCGACTGTCCTAGGATGGAATCGGGACTGAGGAAATTGGGTAGGGGCAATGGTACTCCAACTAATGGTTGCCTGTTGGGCATGAATACACTGTTTTCAATTTGGATACCTGCAACACCTATTCGTGGTTTGCTCTTTTGAGCAAAGCTGCTGCTTGCAAATGCTGTGATTAGTAAAAGAAGTAAGGTTATTTTTTTCATATTGATTGATTTGATTAAACGTATAGTGAATCTTCTATCAGTAACTACTTTGAATACTCCATATTGTTTTTTATAAGGTTTTATACCTCAAAACCAACTATTCCTCTCTCTTTTTAGAGGGGTTTAGTTGAAGGCTGAGTAATAATCTTTTAACTTACGATAAAAAATAATAGTTGTAAGGGGTTAAGTAGGTGTTAAATAACATGTTTCTAAAAAAGTGCACTGCTTTTATTTGCTGCAAAACCCTGTAACAAAAGTTTAGTAGTAAACTACTTGGTAGCCGATTGTTCTTAATTAGTTGCAGACTATTAAGTTTGGCAGATAGGGGGAGTATACGCATGAAGGTGAGAACATCTTATATTTCTTTTTTAAAACAGTTGTACATCATTTGGGAGTTATAAAGGTCTCCCCTGAACCAGTGCTATTGTTTTCTACTAGCATTTTAGATCGTAAAAGTAACCTTCGTTAAAGTAGCTAGGGAATCCC
>JASLCM010000084.1 GCA_030151845.1 Bacteroides sp. | reverse complement strand
CTAAACCCCAACCTAAACAGAGATCCAAGGTATGAACAAAGTATCTTTGGACATGGAGATAAGTTCTACGGTGAGGAGGTTGATATCTATAACGAAAACTCTCCCATGTATTACGAGAATAGAAGAGCTAGTAAGTCGGGTTTCTGGTTTAGAAAATTTGTATCCGATACAGATGCTTTCAAATCGGGTGGTAAAGGAAACATGGAGTTCGGACTCCTACGTTATGCCGAAGTTCTACTTACCTATGCTGAAGCAAAAATCATGCTTAACCAAATGGATGATCTTGCGAAAGAGTGCATCAATCAGGTGAGAAGAAGAGCTGGTTTAGATATGGATGTTGCCGATGTTACCCTTCCTGAGTATAGCAAATACACACAAAAAGAGTGGATTGAGCTAATTAGAAACGAAAGAAGAGTGGAGTTCGCTGGCGAAGGCTTGCGCTACGACGATATTATTCGCTGGAAGATAGCAGAAAAGGTGCTAAATCAGCCTGCGTTGGGACACACTCGTTTGGTGAATGGCAAGAAAGAGAGCTTGAAAATAGAAGACCGCTCCTTCTTACCTCACAATTACAGATGGCCATTCCATGAGAATAGCTTACGAGTAGAACCTGGATTAAAACAGAATCCTGAGTATTAGTTATTCTACTACTATATAAGGAGACTACTCAAAGTTACTAACTGTAATTAGTACATGCAAAAGAGCCCTATCTACACATCAATTTTAGTGTTTGATAGGGCTCTTTCTATTGCCTTTTCAGAGCGGTCAGGTTTTAACTGATAAATGTCTGCCAATTAAACCTTGCACCTTCTTTTTTTATCTACCTCTAATAAATTATTTTGTTCTCTTAGGCAAGAAACGTTTAGAGAGCGAACGGCGAATCGGCTCATCATATATCTTTAAGAAGAGATAAGCCAATAAGATATTGGCAACAATCACCCCTACTCCTACATACCAACTCTGTGCAAAGCTTAGGTCGTTGTTCCATACCCAGGCGTAAAAGAGATACATCGAAGGGTAATGAATTACATATACAGGATATGAGAGGTCTCCTAACAATTTGCAGAGGGCTGTAGATTTTGCATCGGTTGTTTGTCCAGATGCTCCCAACCAGATCAACAGGGGGAAAAGAAAGACAACACAAAGCGTATCATACATTCCGTTTATCCATGGAGACTCGGCTCCTCCCAAGTGAGGAACAGCTGTTAACGCTACCACGGCCAAGCTACAAATCCAAAAAGCACCACGGATGCGAATCGGTTTAAATACCCTTGAGACTAGAAGTCCGGCAGAGAAACAAAAGGAGACACATAAGAGTCCGGCCCAAAAATTATAATCTGCCATAGTCCAGCCCACTCCAAGATGGCCATAACCAGACCCATTTCCTATGGCAAACCCTGCTAAACCAACTCCTGTGAGGCCTATCCATATCTTCAAATTCCGAATAGATAGTTTGCGAATAAACAACACATACAAGACATTGGCTATGTATTCAAAAAACAGCGACCAATAGGGGCCGTTTAAAGGGAACAGCTCACCATTACCACGAATCTCTGGTGCACTACCTGGTGCTGCAGGAATCATGAAGAGTGTAAACAACATGGCCAACATAACTAACGATGTCCCTATTTTTGTTCCGTCCCACTGTATGCTTCCTTGAAGAATAAACGAGAGGGCACCAAGTACCACTCCCAGTACAACCATAGGGTGTAAACGAATTAACCTACGTTTAAAAAACTCGGTAGGCGTCATCTTGGTCCACCGGTCGTCGTAAGCATAACCAATAACAAACCCCGAGAGAATAAAGAAAAATGGAACAGCGAGATAACCGTGATTCCACCCTTGATCGATCGGGCTAGTAGCATAAGCTTCAAAGAGGTGATAAATTAAAACCATGAGTGCAGCAACTCCACGCAAACCATTTAAGATGTTGTAATGTGGTTTTGTATCTGTAAAGGTGGCGGAGGGAATTGTTTTTTTCGACATGCTTCTATCTTTAACTATTAATATTAATCGCTTACAGCCCGCTAAGGTAGTAAAAATGCGCTAACTCAACCCTTTTCACATACTATTCGCTTATCAAAAGCAAACTCACGAAAAGGTATTCGCGAAAAAATCGCCTTTAAGCTCTTATTAAGGGTAAAAAAGACTCCACACTTGGCACATAACTCCATTCATCCTTCATAAAACAGCTTAAAAACGGAGTCATAACTCAAATAAAACATGAAATATTTAAAGAAATCAATATTTTTTTAAGTAGAAAAAGCAATTTATTTAAATGTTACGCTTTTTTGTAACCTAATTTTAATGTTTCGATTAGCCTCTCATTTTATTCAAAAAACTATCAATAAGAGCTACACCCACCTAAAAGAAACGATTATACTTTCGAATTCAATTAATAAAAATTAAAAACGCAAATACAGATTCCGTAAACTTTCCTTTATGTTGTATAACATCTTTTTATTCTCGTTAAATACTGTATCTTTGCGCTTATTTTTTTGAAAAAAGTAATCAAAACTCTATTTATTAATTAACAAATCTACAATGGAACGTAAAAAACAAAGAGAGTCACATGCCCTTTGGAAGAGCCTTATGCCCTCAAAAGGGAGGATAGCTCTTTTAACTGCATGTATCCTCTGCTCTGCTCATTCGCATGGAACAAGCAGTAACTCTTCTTTACTCTCTAAAGAGAAAGAAAACGTAACAACTGTTACACAACAAAAGAAAACACAACGCAAATTCAAAGGAACCGTCATCGACGAAAAGGGAGAGCCTCTCTCCTTCGTAAATGTGATCATCAAAGGAACAAACATTGGTACAATTACGAACGACTATGGTTACTTTGAGCTTCCTGTTACAGAGGATGCCACTGTTGTTATTAGCTTACTTGGTTATAAAGAGGAACAAGTTAAGGTAGGCAATAAAGAGAAACTAACCATAACCCTTCATGAAGACAACATTGCCCTAGGCGAGGTTGTAGTTACTGGATACAACGAGGTGGAAAGAAAACACCTTGCCTCTTCTATTGAGACAATGGATGTGGACAAAGTTCGTACTCGTCCGATTGCTAAGTTATCTGAAGGATTTAGTGGAACAATTCCAGGAGCGACTCTCCTTCAAGGAAGTAACCTTCCTGGAGCAGATCCTGGTGCTATCTCTATTCGCGGATTGAGTACTTTGCAAAATGCTGCTCCTCTTGTAATTGTAGATGGTATGGAGCAATCGCTAAGCGACATTGATCCGAACCAAATCAAGAGCATCAGTGTCCTTAAAGATGCTGCATCGGCTTCTATGTATGGTTCTCGTGGAGCAAACGGTGTTATTGTTATTGAAACTGAACGTGGTAATACAGGTAAATTTAAGGTAGATGTTCATAGCTGGACTGCCTTCCAAAAAGCCATCGATCTACCTAAGTTTGTGAACTCGGCAGATTATATGCGCCTAAACAATGAGGCAAAAGCGATTCAAGGACAGCCTTTGCTTTATACCAACGAAGACATTGAGAATGCTGCAGCAGGTAAGACTCCAAACACCAACTGGATGGATGAGATTATGCAGCGTACTGCCTACTCGCACAATACATCGGCCAATATTTCGGGTGGTGGTGGTGTTGGTACATTCAACCTTATGCTGGGCTATATTGAAGAGAATGGGTTAAACGACAAAGAGGGAACTCAAAAGCTAAGTGCCCGCTTTAACACCAACATCAACATAGCCGACCGCTTTATTCTACTAGCCGACTTCTACGCACACCGCCTAGAGGTGGATCGTCTTTATGCCAATAACGACGGACATGGGCTTTACAAGATTGCTTGGCGAATGAATCCTACACAACCTGTGTTTTATGATTCTGACCTGCCAGAGCATTATGTACTTCACGACAACATGAATCCTGTAGCCTCTATCAACCATGGAGGTACTTGGAAAGCGATGCACGATAGAAGTAGTATAAACTTGAGACCGAAATTTTACATCAACGATAATCTACACATCTCAGGTAATATCTCTTATTTGATTGATAAGTCGGCCAACAAACACAAAAGGGAGACTTTTAAATTCTTCGATGGAGATAAAAAACCCGTTGCTGTTTGGAAAAATGATGTAGGTGCCGAACAAGGAGTAAGTACCAGTCAGCTTACCGCTCGTGCTTTAATCAACTATGAAAAAGACCTTAGAAAGGGAAAGGATAAAATTTACGTAGTAGCTGGTTCTGAAGTGATGAACCATACCTATACCGATTACCGTGAAATAGCAAAAGCCTCTTTCTTCACCAAAGTAAACTATTCACTCGATAACAAATATCTAGTAGAGGTTACTGCTCGTGGCGATGGTAGTAGCAAGTTTGCTCCAGGTAACCAATGGGGGTTCTTCCCATCGAGCTCTATTGGATGGAACATGCACAACGAAAAGTTCATGAGTCACCTAAAAAAAGAGGGCTGGATTAACAACCTAAAACTACGTGCCTCTTTTGGTAAGATTGGAAATGAGAACGTAAATCCCTACTTGTGGCAAGAGGTGGTAAACACCTGGGGATGGATGATGCGTGTTCCTAACCCTGATTTTACTTGGGAAAAACAGAGACAGTGGAACGTAGGTTTAGACCTTAGTGCACTGAACAACAGATTGAGCTTGTCGTTCGACACCTATAAGAAGTTTTCTTACGACCTTATCTATTCGGACTTCCCAGTTCCACCACTTACAGGTTCACACGGACTTACTGCTGCGATGAACATCGGTGAGGTGGAGAACAAAGGTTGGGAGCTTTCACTGAAATGGTCTGATAAGGTTGGTGATTTCTCTTATAGTATTGGAGGTATGCTCTTTGACAATAAGAACAAGGTACTAAAAGCGGGACACAACAAATCGGACACCTTAATCTTTAAAGGAAACTCGGATAAGATTTGGTACAAAGGGATTGCCGTAAATAACTTCTACGGATTCCAAACCGATGGTTATTTCCAAAATCAAGAGGAGATTGATGCTACAACGGCTAAATTCCCCAATACACTTCCTGGAGATATTCGCTACGTGGATCAAAATGGAGATGGTATCATTAATGAGGCCGATAGAGTGAATCTTGGTGATCCTTTTCCACACTATAACTATGCCATCAACATGGATTTTGCCTACAAGCGTTGGGACTTTTCGCTCCTCGGACAAGGGGTTGGCAAACGCAAGGGAAGATTGGGCGGACAAGAAGGTTTCCCAGTTTATATGGATGGAGCAACCAATAGCTTAGGTGCACCTAGAACCTACTACATGAAACACAGATGGACACCCGAAACTCCAAATAGCCGTTTCCCACGTGTATGGACAGGATCTACTACCAATGCATACCTTTCAGACGTGTGGTTGGGAGATGCCTCCTTCTTTAGGATCAAAACCATTCAGTTAGGCTATACCATTCCAAGAGTTACTAGTCAGATTAAAAACGTTAGAATTTACCTTAATATTCAAGATGCCATCACCTTTACCAAGTGGGAAGGGTTAGATCCTGAACGTAACGGAGGTAATGGTAACTACCCTCGTATGGCTAGCTTTAGCTTGGGTATTAAAGCTACTCTATTCTAAAAACTTAATGAAAAGTACAATGAAAAAAATAATATATTTGGCTGTCTTACTAATTGTAGCCTCGAGCTGCGACAGCTTCTTAGATAAAAAAGACCCTACGGCAACCACCTTCGATGAGTTC
>JASLCM010000083.1 GCA_030151845.1 Bacteroides sp. | reverse complement strand
CCCTCCCCCTCCTCTAAAAGATTAACCGCTATAAAGAGCATGAGGCTCAATAATAGCGGTTACTAATTATATACTACTTTTCAATTTTAGCTTTACTATCGTCTTTAACTAAAGGTATTAAAGGATTGAGTTATAGTAGGCTTCCACATCTTTCCAAAGGTAATAGGGGGCTTTATCGGTTGGAATGGGTGGCACCAACACCTCACGTTCGTGAAGCAGAAATTTAACCAACACCTCATCGGAGTTCTTTTTGCGGTAAAACACCATCTGGATATTTCCAGCCATTGGGGAGACTTTGAAGTTACTCCACACTTTATAGAACGATTCTGGATCCGATACACTATCGTAACACCCTTCTAAATGCAGAAGCATAGCCATAGGAATGAGGTTACCATCGTGTGCAAAACGAAGCGATGCTCCATGAGCTCCACCCTCTATCACCTCTTTGGCACGAGCAAGAATTCTACGCAACATGGGCTTTCCATTCTCAAACATAAGTCCGTTATTACCAGCATAATTGGCATCGGTTGCATAGTTTTTGTAGTTCTCACACTGCCAGATATCGAATAGCTCCTCTCCTTCGAAAAGGTCGTAAAAACTAATCGTACACTCCATATTTTGCATACCACTTGCTAACGCATAGAGCTCCATCATAAGCTGGTTGGGATTTACCCGTTTGGTAATAAACTCATCGCTCGAGAAGAGAGAGTTTACTAGCCGGGTGGGATGCAGATGATCCTCTACAAACTTACGGTACTCCTCTTTCCAGGTATCTTTTGCGGAGCGATAGGCAATGGCCTCTTCGGTGTGATGATTCAAATAGCGTTGGTGAAACATACTTGCATCTCGATCGATTGCTAATGTTGGATCTAGCTCTTTTAAACGTTCACAAAAGGCATCCATGCTTAGTACACAACGAACCACTGTGGTTGCGCGTGCATCGACCGCTGCCCCTTTTGCAAAAGCATCGGGATAAGAGTGATACATTCGTTCGGCAATACCCCGGTGCTCCCTTTTTCCCAATGGTGAGAGGTCACCTGCTCGATGGGCAGCCTCTTTCCACACCTCTTGCAAGCGTTGATATACATCCTCCCCCAAAGAGGTTAAGGCCTTAGCTTGATGGGCATCGGCAAAAAAATCAAGAACCTCCTTGTATTGCTCATCAAAAATAAGATAGCGAGAGCCGTGTCGGCCAAAATGACTCACATAAAAGGCTTTATACCCTTTGGGTGCTGGTGTTTCAGCGGGAATATTACTACTTGGATAAGCATAATAGACCCCACCGCTCTTCTCTGGGGTATCCAATACCTCCTGTTTCGTTGTTTGCCCGATGGCAGTTAATGCCATTAAACAGCTTAAGAAAAAGATGCTGTACTTCTTCATAAATTGATTGTAAAATTTCGTTAGTCAAGAATCTGAGTGGTTCTCTTGCCTCAGATGCCTTAACTAAGGTTAATTAAAATACATCAGTAACTGATGCGTATGGCAGACTCCTCTTCACGTTGGGGTTTGTGTTGGGGTTCTTATCGGAATCTGCTCTCTTTATCGGTCTCAAAAATACAACTTTTTAGCGATATAACGAGTGCTCCTCTTTTTTTCCTTCTTCAACCCGAGAGGAAAAAAGCGATAAATGGCCCTCTTTTCAACCTAATATCTCCTCTTTAACCGATTTTTGCCACTTTTTTACAAAAAGAGAAATAAAAAATTAATTGCATTCAAAACATTTGCTCTTCCAACGAATAAGCCCTACATTGAAGAAGTTTTATTTCAAAAAGGTGGTAAGATCGAGGGTTTCCTCTCTTTTCTAGAGGGGATGTCCTCGATCTTTATTTTATCTGCTAATTAACGCATAAGGCAAAGGTTATGATCTTAGAGATTCGTAAACAACTTGAGGCTTTGGCCGATGAAAAGTACCAAGCTTTCTCAAGTAAACTCATACCGGGTGTTACCAATCACCTGGGCGTCCGACTCCCTGCGCTCCGAAAAATGGCGAAAGAGATTGCTCATGGAAGCTGGGTGGAGTTCCTCGCTCAACAGGAGGAGCTCTATTTTGAGGAAATCATGCTCCAAGGAATGGTTATTGGTTACCTTCCTATTGCTATGGAGGAAAAACTCACCTACGCAAAAGCTTTTATTCCGAAAATTACGAACTGGTCGGTTTGTGATAGCTTTTGTACAGGTTTTAAATTTAAAGCGCGTGATAGAGAGGTGGTTTGGAATTTTATTACCCCTTACCTCTCCTCCGATGCCCCTTATGAAATTCGATTTGGAGTAGTTATGCTGCTTACCCACTTTGTAAACCCAAAATCTTGTAATGCTGCCTTTGAGGCCTTTAACCACATCTCTTCTACCGATTATTACGTCCGAATGGGGGTTGCTTGGGCCGTAGCGACCTACTTCACCAAACTTCCCAAAGAGACACTTCCTTTTTTAGCCAATAACCAATTAGAAGATTGGACACAAAATAAAGCCATTCAAAAAATTAGAGAGTCGAGAAGAGTAAGTGAAGAGTTAAAAGAGAGGGTGCTCCAATTTAAGCGAAAATAGGGTTAGATTCTTGCCTCCTTTGAGTTCTAAGCTTGCTACTTTTCAGTAAAAACCTTTATCCATAGCAGCTGTACCTCAATAAAGATGAGGTGAAAAGTAAAGGCCTCTCTTCTTCAACAGATAAAGAGCAGAGCAAGAAAGCTTCAATCGATTTACTAAATCCGGAAATTTCCGA